>JANOIJ010000231.1:0-1529 GCA_031407575.1 Gemmatimonadaceae bacterium
CCCGACTTCCCCGCGAAGCGGCAGGCGACTCTATAAGGATAGGGATGACTGCCCGTCGTGAGTGGCGCGACGATGCTCGTTCGGAGATGGTGGTTGAGTTCGTCGGGCGAGATCACCACGCAGGGCCGGGTCTTGCGAATCTCACTGCCGCGGGTGGGGTCGAGTTCGACGAGAAACACCTCGCCGCGGCTCGGAACTCGGGACGCGGTCTTTACCGCCATTCCCACTCGGTCTCATCGAAGCGCGTAAGCCCGGTCGACTCCAGCGTATCATCGCCGACGGCGTGCGCGCGTTGCGCGGCCTCGGCCCAGCCCGCTCGGGCGACTCGCGGTGCGGCGATCACGATCTGGCCGGCCTCCACGCGGAGCTCGACCTCTTCACTGAGGCCCGCCTGCTCGATCATGAGCTTTGGGAGGCGGACGCCCTGGGAGTTGCCGATTCGGACGATCTTTGAGCGCATGGGGGCTTCCACCGAGTGGACTTACAATGTAGATCCGGCCCTCACTCCGCGCAATGTGCCTACTCCAACGAACGTTAGGCAACACGGAGCGGTTTGATCCGAGCGACCTCGCCCTTCAGCGCCTGCATAGCGTCCCAGATGTCGACGGCCCGCGTGCGTTCATCCAGAACTCGGGCGCGTTACCAAAGAGGCGCCCGAGCCGCAGAGCCATCTCCGGGCCAATCGCGCGCCGCCCGCGCACGAGTTCGTTGACGGACTGCCGCGAGACGCCGGCGGCCTCTGCGAGGCTTGCCACGCTCAGCCCGTAGTCCGGTAGAAAGTCCTCCCGGAGCATCTCGCCGGGATGGGTAGGGCGCCGCGTCATGGTGCGCGAGATTGAGACGGTCATGATTGCCTCCTAGATCCAAGTAAGCGCGTGGTCCGCCGTGTGGCGCCGAGGTGCGATGTGCGAGCACGCTCGACGGCGCTATGCGGGCCGGGCAGGACGCAGCACCGGCATCCCCGATCCTAGAATGAGCCAGCTCCCGACGCATCCGCTTCTTGCCGCACTGCCACCGCGAGGTGGCAATCGGCGTATAGCAGCAGGATCAACCGTCTCTGCTGCCTCGGGCCCACGGCGTACTATGCCTCACACCGAAATGCTACCTGCAAACTGATGCCCTTGACACCAGCCCAGTCATATCAACGCACGTTAGATTTTCGGCGTGCGGGACTCGAACGCGTCGCACCGACGCTGGAGTCCGTCGATGCCATGCTCGACAAAGGCGCGATAGCCGCCTTCGGGCAGGACGAGCACATGCTCCCGTGCAGAGTCGAGGGTGGTGGCCGCCGCGGCGCTATCGCCAACGCCGAGATAGGCGTCGGCCAGATTCAGGTAGAGCGACGCCTTGAACTCTCGAGTGCGGCCGTCGGTCACGGCCTCCGCGTGCTGGGCCGCGCGCGCATTCCATTGGAGACGCGCGTCCGGCGTCGGCTGATGACGAGCGAGGAAGTGGGCGGCAATGCTTGCCTCATAGTCGTTCGTGCACGACTCCCAAGCTTGGGCGAACAGTTGTCGCGCGGCGTTCGT
>JANOIJ010000241.1:0-19202 GCA_031407575.1 Gemmatimonadaceae bacterium
GGGGCGTGGCTGTTGACGTCGTGGCCCGCATTCGGCACGACCGTCAGCCGGATCCCGGGCATCGCCGCCAGATACCGCCACACCTCGGTCGCTTCGCTCCTGTCGGGACGACAATGAGCTTGCTCCCTCGGGGCCTCAAAAAGTTTACAACACGCGGACAATCACGGATTGAACCAATACGACATCTTGACCAGAACGGTGTTCTCGGGCCGCGCAGCGAAGAGATCCTGCACGTCGCGCGATGCATCGAACGTCCCGCGGTTCAGCTCGTCCTGCGAGCGGCCTTGCTGCCACACCACGAACAGCGTGCTCGCCGGACGGTACTCCCAGCGCAGCACCGCATTCGAGTTGAACTGCTTGACGTTGAACCCGGCCGGCACCGCGCCCGCGCGGAACGTACGGAAGCGCGCGTCGTACGACTCCGCGCGCGGCGACGCGATCTCGCGCCAGTTGGCATAGGCACCCGTGGACACGAAGGGCTGGCCGTACACCTGGAGCGACAGCGTGGGCGTCGCCGTCCAGTTCGCGCGCATCGTGATGGCGAGGATGTTCTGGTCGAGACGCGCAAAGCTGTAGTGCAGCGTGTCGCTCAACAGCGCGCCGTAGTTGCCCACCCACTGCTGGTCGTTGACGACGTGATCGTAGCCGGCAACGAGCGACGCGGAGAACTGGCTGGCGAGTCGTCCCTCCACGCCGGCATCGACGCCGCGATACCACGAGCGGCCTCCGTCGCTGCGGCCGAGCCGGAAGGCGCCCCTCGGCACGACGGGCGGACGCGAATCGCCAATGACGTCCACCCGCACGGTCTGCTTGAGCGACTGGCGCAGCGCGGGCCCGCCGCGCGCACAGCTCACACAATGCGTTCCACCGATGTCCGTGAGCGACGCTGTCAACGCGCCGCCCCAGTTGTTGTGCAGGCTCGCGCTGGAGTGCAGCGAGTACGACTGCGCGGCGAGCAGGCCGCCTGTGGTCCAGTGCGTCTCGAACGACGTCGTGGAGAAGTGCGAGCGGAACAGCGGGCCCGGCGCTACTGACCGAAAGTCGACCGTCTGCCGGAACGACGCATCGTTCACCAGCGTAACGAAGCCGAGGTCGTTGAGCTCCATCCCGGCCGACGCGTATCGCACGTTGTTCTCGTAGCGGAGACGGCCACCAACCTGCTTGAGCCCCGTCGCAACGACGAAGCCGCCCAACGACGTGCGCGTGGAGTCGTAGTCGCGCTCGTGATCCGGCCGCTGCCAGTAGTGCACGCTGCTGCGCTGCGTCGCCGCGATGGCGCGCGCGCTGCCGTCCACGCGATTGAGACCGCCATAGCCTGCGAGCTCCCACTTGTCGCGCGCGAAGCGATGATAGCCCTGCACGAGGCCCGTCGTCGCCGACCGGCGCAACACCGGCGACGTCGCATCATCGAGACGACGCCGCACGTCGGTGAGCTGCGCGCCGAACTGGGTGCGGCCCGCGCGCAGCTCGCGCACGCTGCGCAGCACGAGATAGTTCGTCAGCGGCTCGATGGTCGTTCCTGCGGAACCAATGACTCGCTCGGTGACGGCATTCACGACGCCGATCGACAGACCGTTCGCAAAACGGCCCGTCAGCTTCGCGGCGCCGAGTATCCGCGTGAACGCCGGATCGGCGGCGGAGGTGCGGAGCTGCGGTGTGCGGCCGATGCGTCGCGTGTAGAACACGCCCTCGCACGGTCCGCCGCAACGATAGAGTCCCGCGCCTTCCTGGAAGAATGGACGACGCTCGTCGAAGCGGATCTCGAACGCCGAGAGGTTGAGCACCGCGGGATCCGCCTCGACCTGGCCGAAGTCCGGGTTGACCGTCGCGTCTACCGTGAGGTTCGGTCCGACGCCCGCCTTGAGATCGAGGCCGCCGGTGATCTTCGAGGTGTTCCCACGCGTGGTCTTCGACGTTGGCGGCACGCTCTTCGCCACGGCGTACGGCAGCAACTCAATGCGCGTGGGCGCGGCGATGCCCTCGATGCCGGTGATGGTGCCGAGCTGCGACATCAGCGTGCGCGACGACGGGCGATACGCGGGCCACGCGTCGCGCTGGCTCAGCCGCGCGATGTCGCGATGCACGCCAAACCCGAATTCATGCATGGCCTTATCGGTAAATCGCAGCTGGCTGAACGGCACCGCGAACTCCGCCACCCACCCCGCGCTGTCAACGCGCGCCGCGGCGTGCCACACACCGTCCCACGTCGGGTCTTCCACGACGTCCGAGTAGATGGAGTAGTCGCGCTTCACGCCGGCGGGATTGATCGCCATCTCCACGCCGGTTCGACGGTCCTTGTACGCATCGATGATGATCTTGATCTGGTCGCTCGACGTCTTCACGTCGCGGCGGCTCAGCAGCTTGTCGAGGCTGTCGGGATGCGGATCGAACGCACGGACGAGCACGTACAGAAACCGGTCGTCGTAGACGACGCGCGCCTCGGTGCGGAACGTCGTGGGCATGTTCTCGCCGGGGTCGAACTGCCGGAACTCGGTCATCGGCGGCGCGGTGACCCATGCGGCGTCATCATCGCGCCCATCAATCGCCGGTGCACGCTCCGCGCGCACTGCTCGGCCCGTGGTCAGCGGTGAGACGTCCTGGGCAAGCAGCGGAGTGGCCGCGAGGAGCGCGGCGCAAAGGAGTGGGCGGAGCGGCATGCGTCGGGAATAGCGCGGAGGGAACGGCGGATCAGGAAGAATAGCCGTTCGTCACGCGGGAGGGGAACGCGCGCCGCTACTCGCGCTCTGCGAGGCGGTCGTCATACGGACAACCAGGCGTTGACGCATCGCTCGAGCCGCTGACCGAGATCTTGTGTGAGTTCCGACCCAGCAGATGCTGCCGCTAGCCAACCGCTAGCCAAGTCCTAGGGCAAGGGTAAGACAACGGTGCGTGATAGCTGCGCCCCGTTGGGCTGCTCTACCACGACCGTCACACGTCGCGCAGGAAGACTTGCGAGAAGCTCTTCGTGTCGCAGCTGAATAGGCATTTGAGTGCAGTTGCCCCCCCTTCTCTCTCCGATGAATCGCAAGCGCAACGAGTCGCCGCTAGCAGATTTCTCCACTCGCTCCAGCACTTGGCATCCGCTGGACCCTACCAGGCCGAAAAAACGTACAGCTACTAGACCCGCCGGATCACCGGTCACGCCGACCACGATGCTGTCAACGGAAATAACGAACTCGGCCCTGTTCGGTGACGTCAGTCCGCATGCCGTACTCAAGGCGCCAACGACGCAAACACCGATGACGGCGCGGAATCGGCACAACGCTATTGAAGACATTGGCTGTGTGCTCATCGGTTCCGCGACACACGTCCTCACTTCGCGCTTGTTTCGGGTCCACACCGAGTAGACATGACAGCGGAGCAACTACTGCGCCAAATGGAGCAACAGCGCACTATTCGCGTTAAACCCAAAAACCCGCATGTCGTCTCGATTCGACTATCCATGCCAGAATGGTTCATGATGCCGCGGTCCGCTCGCGAATCACGACGGCTTGCGTGTCCTCGCGTCGCCTGGCGCAAAGGGAATGGCGACACCATCCCCGAACGAGATGGTTCCGGGAATGCGCACTGGCGTGAGCGGCCGCGCGAAGAGCTCGACCTTCTCGCAGCACAGCTTGCCGGAGGCGGTGCAGGTGCCGGAGTCGAGCGACATCACGCGATTCTTCGCGATATGTAGCGTCGCGCCGGAGAACTCGAGCGAGAGCGTGACCGGAAACGTCACCTTCTGCGGCGGGAGCCCAGTCACGCGCAACTCGACGTACGGGATGTGCTCCGACTCCAGCGAGAAGCCGAGGTTCGGCACCTCGTGCGGCGCGTCGTCAGCGTACTTCGTGAAGTCGCGGTAGCCGTTGAATGCGCTGGCAAGCATGTCGGACAGCGGAACCGCCAGCAGGTCGTCAAGCTGTCCGGCGACCTTCTCGGCAGCAGCTTCGCGGAAGAAGCGCGGGATGGTGACCCTGTCCCACACGGTCGCGTCGACGGCCTTGAGGATGCCCTTCCTCGCGGCGGCCCTATCGACCGCGAAGAGCGATTGCAGTGTGGGCGAGTCGTCAGCCATGGTCGTCTCCGTTGCGTGTTGGTGCGAGAACCAGCCGGGTAATGGTGTGTCCGCCGCGATCGGCGACTGGCGTGAACGACAGACCGATGCGACGGAACATCTCGTCGTCGGTTTCGACGGTTCGCATCGTGAGCTTTACGCGTGGCGGCGTTGCGTCCACGTGCGGCACGACGCTCATGCGCGCGACGCGTATGCGGCCGCGGTTGTAGGTGACGCCCGCGACGGCGGCCGCGAGGACGACGCCGGCAGCGAGGATCCACGGCCAGAGTGGTGCAACCGGATTCGTGGCGAACAGGCGCACGGTTGTCGATTCGGGCACCGTGTCGCCGGCAGCCGGTGATTGCCCGGTGACGAGCCAGTCGTCGTCGGCGCTCTCGTCGCCATTTCCGCGCGTCGCCCTGAGCGGAACACCGAGTCCGCGGATTGTGCTGCGCCCCTCGCCCACGGTGCGACCGACGAGGTCCGGCATGATCGTCACCGCCAGCACGGGCCGCGACGTGGTGTCGCGCAGGAACAGCCGCACGTCGCTCTGCGCCGAGAGGATCGTCGTCGCGCGGGGAGACTGGCTGTCGACGATGGCGCGCGTGGAGTCGAACGCACCGGTTGCGGTGGGGATGAGTGTGCGCGTCATGGCAAACCGGACGAGAGTGCGCAAGCTGTCGAGCCGCCTTGCGGCCGAAAGCATCGTGCGGCCCTTCACGTTCGGCATCCGCACCCGCTGCACCGGCGCGGCAGGTGCTTGCGGGGTGACGATGGATTGCGGTGGAGGCGGAGGCGTCGTCGTATCACGCAGGATGAGGACGACACTCGTATCCGCGAATAGCGGTGAACCAGCGGTCGGCACCTGCCTCGTGACGACGAGTCGACCGCGAGCGTTCGGCACATCCGCAGCGCCTGCCGTGGTCATGGTGAGCGCGAAGCCGGTCGTTGCGCGAAATCGCGCGAGGTCGCCAAGTGCCGCGATGTAGCCGCCCGTCAGCGTCGGCATGCCGAAGGACGGTAGTGGCGGAGGTGTCGTCGTGTCGCGCAAGACGAGTGAGATCGCGCTCGACGGCGTGAGCACCGCACCGGCCGCAGGAGACTGTCCGGTCACGACGAGTCGCCGACGTGACGAACCAACATCGGGAGCGCCCGTCGTGCTGAGCGCGAGCGCCAACCCGCTCGAGGTGCGGAGTTGGGCGAGCGTCCGCAACGCGGCGAGGTATCCGCCGCTGAGATCGGGCATCTGAAACACGGGGGCGGGTGGTGGGGCCGACGTCGTGTCTCTTAGAACGACGAGGATGGCGTCGCCTGCCTGAACCGGCGTGCCGGCGCTCGGCCGCTGCGTGATGACGATCGAGCCGGGGCTGGTGTACGACGCCCCGGACGCGCCCCGCCACGTGACCTGCAGCTGGTTGTTCGTGAATGCGTCCAGCGCCCTTATTGCGCGGCTCGCCTGTGCGTACGTCGCATTCGCGAGGTCGGGCATGGGACGAGTCGGCGGAGGCGCGCGAATGCCGACGATCAGTGTGTCGACGCTCCCCGTCGGTGCGATCGTGCCGGCGACCGGTTGCTGCCGCAACACGATGCCGATCTCCGGTTGGGAGGTGACGAAGCTGTCGACGAGGAACGCGCCGAAGCCGGAATCATTCATGATGCGCTGCGCGGCCTGCACTTTCATGAACACGACGCTCGGAAAGCGCGTTGGAAGCCAGGAGCATACGATCACGGTGTCGCCGCGAACGACCGCCGTGCCCGGCGGTGGCGATTGCGAGATGACGACATCGGGCTGGCCGGTACCGCGCGCGAGCCGCTCGTCGATCTGCAGGCCGTTCCTGCGCAACACGGCGCGCGCCATCGGCAGCGAAGTGCCGCTGAGCAAGGGAAGCTGTGGACCCACGCCCGCCCGTCCGTGCGAAAGAATCGGAGTGCCGGTGCATGGTTTTGGCGCCGGCCATCGCACCGGTTGCGGAGATTGCACCTGAGCGAGCGCGGAAACCGGGGCGGTCATCGCTAACAGCACGACGACCATCGCCACGGCATGCACCAGCGACTGCTCTCGCGTATCCAGCATGCTCACAGAACCTCGAGAGGATGCGGTCGCAGCTACGGTGTAAGATTCCCGCCAACCGCGCAAGGTTGACCTTCGTTCTGCGGGGCTCAGTCCACGCCCACCTTGCCCTTTACCGCATCGCGCAGCCGCTGCGAGTCGTACCCAACGCCGTCCTTGAACACCGTGACCACGTTGTAGATGTCGGTTGGCGTCGCGACAGGATCGCCACGCACCACCATGAGGTCCGCCACCTTTCCGACGACCACTGATCCCAGGCGCTGCTCCAGCCCGAGAATCCGCGCACCATTCAATGTCATGATCTGCACGGCCTGCTCGGCCGAGAATCCCGCTTCGACCAGCAGCTCGTAGTTGCGCAGGTTGCCGAGGCCCGGCAGGAACCCCGTGCCCCATGGATCGCTTCCGGCACCGAGCAGCCCGCCCGCCGCGACGAACATGCGCTCCCATGCCATCATCTTCTGGAGCAGCCGCGTCGGCACGACGAGCCCACCGCTCGCGAGGGCCGCGTGCGTTGCCTCGACCTCTTTGCGCGTTTCGGGATCGAGAAACTCCATGGCGCGTGGATCGAGGCGGGCGCGCTCCGCCATGAACGTCTCGTAGACGCCGAGTGTGGACGCGACTGCCGTCTTGTTGGCGACGAGCGCGCGAATGCTCGCGTGCACCACCGGCGAGTTGACGTCCACGTCCGCCTGCATCCGCATGTTGCCCGCGGGGCAGACATCGGGGCTCTTGTCGGGCACGTAGTCACTGTTCGTGATGAACCCGTGCTGCAGCAGGTCGATGCCGAGTTGCGCGGCTTCGGTAAACGTGACGGAGCAGAGATGTCCCGTCACCTTGAGTCCGCGCGCGTGCGCCTCTTCGATGCCGGCACGAAGGACATCGCGCGTCTCGGCGCCGAGGAACTTGATCCACGTCGCACCTTCGGAGGCCCAGTACGCGATGACGCGTCGCGTGTCGTCGGACGTCACGACATTGCGCGACATCGCGTTGCGCGGCGGGCCGCCGTTGAGGTACGGACCAGCGATGAGGAAGCGCGGTCCAGGCAGGACGCCCGCGTCTATTGCGCGTTGCTGGTTGAGCTCCTGATAGGGAAGCTGGCTCCCCGCGGTCATCGCCGTCGTGACGCCGTACGCGAGATACAGGTGCGGCCCGCTGACGCTCATCTGCGTTAACCGGCGCACGCCGCCGAAGTACGTGTGCTCGTGCAGCCCGACCTGGCCGGGAAGCAGCGTGTGACCTGTGAGGTCGATCGTCTGCGCGCCAGATGGGATTGCCGTGCTGGCAGATGGGCCGACGGCGGTGAGCCGTCCACCCGTGATGATGACGGTCTGGTCGGGCCGCGCTGGCGTCCCGGTTCCATCCACCAGCCTGGCATGCGTGAGCGCGACGACGGGCGCGTTGACGCTGACGAATGATGCGACGCGCGGACTCAGCGTCGCCTGTGCGGCGAGCGGTCGCGCCAGTACGGCGAACGCGACCAGGACGAGGAATCGTGTCATCATATAGATGTAGTAGCACTCAGGGTGACAGGATATGCTGTCATCCTGAGCGAAGCGAAGGATCTGTACCTCAGCGCCTCCGTTGGTGCAGATCCTTCGCTACGCTCAGGATGACAAAGCGTGCCAGGATGACAAGTGCGCTACCGAACCAGCGCCGACAACCGCTCGCGCCAGAGGGCATACCCGACACCCGTCATGTGCAGGCTGTCGGCGACGAACAGCTCCGAACGCGGCCGGCCATTCGCGCCGATCATCGGCGTAAAGACGTCGACATACGCCTGGAGGCTGTCGCGCGCGATTGCGGCGCGCACCAGCCCATTCGCCGCGCGCACCTTCTCGACGAGACTCCACCGGCTCGGACTCGGCTTGATCGACACGAACGCGATGCGCGTCGTCGGCAGCTCGCGGCGCACGAGCGCGACGAATGCGGTGTAGTCCGCCAGCACCTGCGCCGGAGTACGTCCGTCGTTGAGATCGTTGTCGCCAGCGTAGACCAGCACCAGTCGCGGACGATACGGCAGCACGATGCGCGGCGTGTAGTGCAGTAGCTCGGGCAGCGTGGATCCGCCGAAGCCGCGATTGATCAGCGGCACGCCGGGAAAGTCGGCGCTGACATTCGGCCACAAACGGAACGACGAGCTACCAACGAGCACGATTCCGCCGGGCGCCGGTCGCGTCACACGATCCGCCGCCTCGAACGCCGCGATCTCCGCCTCGAAGCGCGGTGATTGCGCCGGCGTCTCGCGCACGCACGCGGCCGTGCCGGCGAGAACGGCGAGTGCGACTCGAAGGCCAATCGAGCGCGAGCGCCTCACATGACTAGCGGCTGCCGGTGTAGACCCAATCCTGCTGGCCATAGGTCCTCTTCTGGATGGATGCCGTCTTCTTGCGCATGCGCTCGCTGCGCGCGTTGTCGGAAGCGTGAGGCGCGCCACGTGGGCGGCAAGAGAGTGTCAGGCAAGGACGATCGACGACGATCATTTCCGTTCCACCGTCCGCCCGGCGGGTGTGTGTGCGTCACATAGTCGGTCGCGAAGTCGGTTCGTCCTTGGCCTCGCGGAGGATCGTCCACGCCAACAGCACACCGCCAACGAAGATGCCCGCATCGGCGACATTGAAGATCCAGAAGCGATGCACGCCGATCCCGACGTCGATGAAGTCCACGACGCCGAGCGGAAACCGGATGCGATCGTACAGGTTTCCGAGCGCGCCCCCGACCGCCAGGCCAAGTGCGATCCCCGCGAGCCGCGAGCGCGAACCCAGCTGTCGGTAGAGCTGCACGAGAACGCCAATCATTCCGAGTATGCTGATGATCAGGATTGGCCGCGCCCACTCGCCGACGTACGGGCGCAGGTCCAGTCCGAAAGCGATCCCGGGGTTATGGACCAACGTGAGCTGGACGAATGAATCCAGGATCGGGCGCGACTCGGGCGCCGCACCCATGGCGTCGACGACCAGATCCTTCGTGGTGCAATCCGTGAGGAAGAGGATCAGGAGCAGCGGCCAGAAGTACCGTGCTTTTGTCGGGATCTTCATGCGAGGACTCGTATTGGGTTTCATGCCTGGCCGATGTGGCGACGCCACTCAAGAATGTCGTCGCGCGACCGCCCGTGCAACGCTTCATCGCGGCACCGCCAGCTCCACTTCCGGCGCGTGTTCGCGACGTGCCCAGAGACCTGGAATCGCCGCACCGCCGAGAACCACCCACTGTGCGACCCGTCGCAGCGAGAGGTCCCGGATCGTCCGCCGTTTTTCACCAAGATACAACAGTCCGGCGAACGCGAATCCCGACAGCGCTCCGACGAGGCCGAAGATGACAGCAACCTTGCCCGCACCCTACGCCCGGTCCGATCTCCTCGGGAGCGTAGCGACCTACCTCGTGGTCACGTTCGCCCCCACCGACACCGTGCGGCCTGCGGCAACGGCAAGATTGTCGCGCGTGTCACGCTGGCGATTCCCGACATTGTCCACCTTCACGAACCAGTTGAACCGCTCACTCGGCGCATCCGCAATCATCACGTAGCCCTGCGCAATTGGCGGATAGTCGATCCAGAATGGCCGAAGCGTTGCGGGAGCGGGCGCACCACCGCTCAGCGCTGTGTAGTACGACAGCCAGTCGTAGCCGACCCATTCGCCGAGCAAGTCTGCTCCGACCATGCCACTGATGCGACCGCGCCGCACGCTGAGTGCGGCATGGCCCGTCCAGGACGGCACCTCGGGGACGCGATCCCCAACGCGAAGCTCGCCCGTGTAAAACCTCGCGAGCGCGCGCACCACGCTGCTCACGGTCGAGTAGCTCCCTTCCGCCAACACCCGACCGACGCGTAGTGATGCGTGCGCCTCGCCGCCGCGATTCGTGATCTGTCCAACGTTCTGCTGCTGCACAGCCGGCGACGTACTGCGCGGATCCCGTGTGACGTGTTGGATCAGTCCATCGGCACGCTGGTCGAATGCGGTAAGCGACAGTGCGAACGCGTCGCTGTGATAGACGTCGACGCCGCCCTCCATACCGGACTGGCTCTCTGGCGCCAACAGCGGATTTGCGATCTGCCGATACAGCTGCGTCGCGAAGCCTCGGCGCGCACTCGGCGATGGCGGCCGAATACCCTTGCCGTAGGCGCTTCGGAGCTTGAGCGTCACCTCGCCGGCGCTACGCACGTACGCCGCGCCCGCCATCGGCGCCCATGCTGTTCCATAGTCGGCGCCGAAGCTCGAGTTCCGCTCGCCGCGCACGCCGGCAACAACGTGGAGCGCATCGCGAAGCGTCATCTTGAGTTGACCGAACGCGCCGGTGTTGTTCACCGTGTCCACGTAGAGTGCGATCCCCCGCGGCGACGGCGTCTCGGCCCCCACCGCGCCGATCACTGACGCGCGGCCCGACCGCTCGCGGCGAAGCGCGGAGTGCTCCACTCCCGCGGTGATCGTTGGCGTGAGCCACCCTGTTGCTGGAAGCCGCAGCGACGATGCGTACCGCAGCGAGATACGACGCGCGTCTTCCTCGCTTGCGCCGAGCAAAAGGTCGGCAACAGAGGCGGGAGTCCGCTGCGGCACGAGTGCACCAGAGTTCCTGTCGAACCCAATCACGAGCGTGTGACGCCAACCGTTGCGCGGCTCGATGATCGCCGTCGCGCCGAGTGTCGCTTGCTGTGTGGCTTGGCCGGCGGCTGCCGCGGCGATGAGCGGCACGGCGCGGGCGCCGAGTACGCGTTGCAGCGGAGGACTCACCGGCGTGTTGAACGACAGTCGCGTCGTGCGCGCCGTGGTCTCGATGATCGCATTGCCCAGCAACACGCGTCCCGCAGCAAGTGCTGTTGCGCTCACGGTTCGACCGTCGGTGACGTGTGCACCCTTGTCGCTCAGCGTACCAGTCACGCGATACGAGGCTGCGGGGCCGCCGCTCGTGGCCGCCACGGCGTGATGCTGCGTCGTCGTGCGCCCGTCGGCGTATGCGCTTTCCACCGATCCGCCGGAGACCGACGCGTCGAGACGCGGTTGCCAGTCGCCACCGATCGATCCCTTGCGCGTGATCACGTGCGCCACGCCGCTGATGGCATCGGCGCCGTACGTCGCGGAGCCCTGCGGGCCCTGAATGATCTCGAGACGCTCGATCACCTGCGGATCGAGCGCGAACAACATGTACGGACTCGCGAGCTCCACGCCGTCGACGTACGTCTTGAGATAATTCGCGCTGAACGAGCTCGACCCGCGCACCGCGCCTACCTGCGCCAGCGGACCCGAGCTCCCGAGATCCCACGCTACCACGCCCGGTACGTTGGTGCGAATGAGGTCCACGAGCTGCGATGCCCGCTCACGCGCGATGCGCGCGTGCGACAGGACCGTCACGGTTGTTGGGAGCTCGCGTTCCTGCGCGCCGGCCACCGGGGTGCCCATCACGAGCACACGCTCCATCACCTGAGGTTGTGCATTCGGCCGATCGCTCGCGATGGGATCACGGACCATCGACGCCTGCACAATGACGACATGACCGGTTGACGCAACGACGAAGCCGAGCCCGGAGCCGTGAAGCACGTCGGCAAGCGCATCACCCACCGTGATGCGATCGCGCGAGATGGACACCCGCACGGACGACGGCAGGACGTCGCTGCTGTAGCTCAGGCGAACAGTCCGTCCGCTGCTGGTGCTGATTGCGACGAGCGCCTGCTCGAGCGTCGCGTCCTTCAGCTGAAGGGCGATGTGCCGCGTCAGTGGATCCACGCGCTCCTGCGCAGGCACCATCGCCGGAACCGTCAACAGGCACCCGATGAGCGCGAGTCCCGTCAGCTGCACGCTCGCTTACCGCGACCTGTCGGTGGCGCGGAATCGCACCGTGTCGGCCGTGACGTCCACGGCTGCGTTCACGGAGAGCGCGATGACCTTTGCGACGTCGGCGAGCGGCTCGCCGGTGAACGTCACAGTCACGTCGCGCGCGTCGAGTGTGCGTCCGTCGAGTACGACGGTCACGCCGAACCACCGTTCCAGCTCTTCCGCGACGCGTCGCATCGGCGTGTGGTCGAACACGAGCCGTCCGCGCGACCATCCGGTGAACGACTCGACGTTGGTCGTCGTGACGACTGTGGCAGGTCCGCTCACGGGGATCAGCCCGAGTTGGCCGGGATTCACGACGGTCGCCGGCTGCGCGGCTCCGGCCGGATGAAGTGCGACCAATCCCGACAGCACGAACACTCGCACCGTGTCCGCGCTGGAATACGCCCGCACGCTGAACTCGGTGCCAAGGTCTTCCACGCGACGACCCGCGACCGATACGCGAAAGGGTTTGGCGTCGTCGTGTCGCACGTGGAACAGCGCCTCGCCCTGCAGGGCGACGTCGCGACTCGTCGCGCCGTAATCGGCGGCCACCGTCAATCGGCTGGCGACGCCAAGCAGTACCGTTGTGCCGTCGGAGAGGGTGATGGAGTCACGCTGGCCGGCGGCGGTGGCGAAGCCGAGCGGCTTGCGCGCACCAGGCGCGATCGTCGTCGTGGAGCGGCTCGACTGCCAGGTGGCAATTGCGCCAGTTGTGAGCAGCAATACGGCGGCAACACGCAACGCTGGCGACGACGTCCAGCGCGGCCTCAGCGGAACTGGGGCCTCGAGCGCGTCGATACTGGAGGACATCTTGTTCCATGCCCGCTCGATGTCGGCCCCCTGGTGACCGCGAGACTCGCCGGCCGTCTTCCAGGCGGTGGTGAGCGTGGACATCAACTCGTGGCGCCGGGGGTCGGCAGCGAGCCACGCGTCCACGTCGGCCGCTTCGCGCGGCGTGGATTCGCCGGCGAGATACCGTCCGAGTCTCGCCCAATCGATGTCGTTGCCGTCGTCGCTCATAAGGGCCTCCCGCATGTCTACACACGTGACGAACGTCGCACCCCTACATAACGCGCGTGGACCTGTCCGATGACGGACGAGACGCAGCGTGCCGCCTTCGAGGCCCTGTTCCGGGCACACTATGACGGGCTGCTGCGTTTTGCAAACCGGTACGTGCGGTCGCGCGCCGAAGCGGAGGAGCTCGTGCACGACGTGCTGCTCCAGGTGTGGATTCGCCGCGATGACCTGGGCCCAATCGATGAGCTGAAGACCTATCTGTTTCGGGCGACGTACAATCGTTCCCTGAATCATCTGCGTCGCCGCAAGATCGAGCGGCTGTGGAAACGATCGCTGCCGCCTGAGGAGCCCGTGGCACCGGCGAGCGTCAGCGCCGAAGCGATGAGCAGCACGGAGGCCGCGGTTCGTCGAGCCATAGACGCCCTGCCTCCCCGCTGCCGGGAAGTCTTTCTGCTCAGTCGTGATGACGGGCTTTCCTATAGTGGTATTGCAACGACGCTCGGGATCTCGATCAAGACCGTGGAGACGCAAATGGGCCGCGCGCTCAAGGCGTTGCGTGCCGCGCTCCAGGACCTGCGCGGATAGGCTGCCGCGGGTCGTTGTCAGGGTGGTGTGGCACGCGGGTGTGTGGCTGCATGGACGGCCGATTGGGCCGTCGCGCGCACCAGCATCCTCACTCTGACAGCAGGAGATCATCATGCGAGCCAAATCACTGATCTATTCGAGTCTCTTCGTGATCCTCACCGGCGGCCTGGCGGCGTGCAGCGGCGCGGTCACGGCGCCCGACATTCCGAGCGAGGCCTCCAGCGATCGCGCCGGCGCGACCACAGGTACTGCGACTCGCCCCGACTCGGCGCAACGACTGCGCTGCCGGGCCGACAACGACCTCACCGAGCGAGAGATCGCCAGGATTCGCGCGTTGTACAACGCGTACCTCGTCGCGATCGCGCCGGACGTCGCCCTGATCGACAAGGTGAATCAGGCGGCGCGTGAAGCGCTGCAGAACGGCGCGTCGCGCGAGGAGATTGCAAAGATCCTCTCCCGCGCAGATGAAGCGAAACGGAACGTGGCCGCCGCGACGCATCGTCTTCGTGCGGCGATCGTGGACATCCTGCATGATGACCGGCTGCCCTGCTTCGTGGTCGTAGTCACGCCCGCGGGCTGATGCAAGCCGGAACATAGGCAGGTCCCTCGGTCGCGCAGTTTACCATGAGTGAAGTCGAAGGCCTCCAGTCGGGACGACAGGTAGGGTTGTCGTCCCGCTGGACTGCAACGTGAAACGCAGTTCCAGCGACGTCAGCGTGCGTAGTTCCTGCGTCAGTGGCGTTCCGCCGTCTGGGTTAGACTCGGCTTGAGCGAATCCAGCGTCGCGATATCCGCCGGAGACGTCCGCTTCCGGCCGGGCACTCCGCGACGCACCATTCGGATGAGTTTCGCATCGCTCGGTCACTCCAGACCCCTTCGAGATGCCTCGTGCCGTCGTTACACTCGCACTTGCCCTCGCCGTCTCCGTCGCCGGTTCCGTCGCGGCGCAGGAGACACAGGATTCCACCACCGCCCGCGTCGATCGCGTGTTCGCGACGTATGCGCGCCACGATAGTCCGGGCTGCGCACTCGGTGTGTATCGCGAGGGTCGCATGCTCTACTCGCGCGGCTACGGTGCGGCGAATATCGCCGCCGTGATGCCGAACACGCCGGCGACGATCTTCGACATCGGGTCCACGTCGAAGCAGTTCACCGCGGCGAGCATCCTCCTCCTCGCGCAGCAGGGAAAGCTCACCCTGGACGACGACGTCCGCCGCTTCATTCCGGAGCTTCCGCGCTACCAGGCGCCGATCACGATTCGGCACCTTCTGCACCACACCAGCGGCATCCGCGACTACATCGGCCTCCTGACGCTCGGCGGCAACGACATCGCCGGCCGGACGACCGCCAAGCAGGCGCTCGACGCCATCGTTCGGCAGAAGGCGCTCAACTTCGATCCGGGCACCGAGCATCTCTACAGCAACTCCGGCTACTTCCTGCTCTCGCAGATCGTGGAGCGTGTGTCGGGAACGCCGATGCGCGTGTTTGCCGAGACGAACCTCTTCCGCCCGCTGGGGATGACGTCCACGCAGGTGCGCGACGACCACTCGACGCCGCTCGCGGGCGCCGCGATCGGGTATTCGTCGAGCCAGTCGGGCGGCTTCAGCATCAACGCGTCGAAGTGGGAGCAGACCGGTGACGGCGCCGTCTTCACGACCGTCGAGGACCTGCTGCGCTGGGACAGCAACTTCTACGACCCAAAGGTCGGCGGGCCGCGCCTGCTCGAGGAATTGCAGCGCACCGGTACGCTCGCGAACGGGAGTGCGCTGACCTACGCGTCGGGCTTGATCGTGAACAAGTTCCGCGGACTCCGCAGCGTGAGTCATGGCGGCTCGTGGGCCGGATACCGCGCGGAGCTGGTGCGCTTTCCAGATCAGAAACTATCCGTGGCGACGTTGTGCAACGTCGCGAACGCCAACCCGAGCGCACTCGCGCGCTCCGTCGCGGCAGTCTACCTCGAAGACAAGATGGAGCCCGCGGCCAATTCATTCGTTGCGGCGCCGTCGGTATCTCGACCGGCAGTCACTCTTACCACGGCAGAGCTGCAGCAGTGGGCAGGGCACTATGTCAGCATGGCGAACGCATCGCCGCGCGTGCTCTCTATAGAAGGGGACAAGCTCGTCGCGACGGTCGGCCCGAACAAAGTCGAGCTCATCCCACACAGCCCAACGGAATTCACCGCAACACTCGGCGCCAACCCGGTGCTTCTTCGCTTCGAGCGGAACGCGGAAGGGCGACGCATTCGCCAGTGGACCGGTTCGCAGGAAGGGCCCGCCTTCGTCGAGGTGACGGCCACGGGCCCGGTGCCAGCCGCATACGCCGGTACGTATCGCTCCGAGGAGCTCGCGGCGTCATTCACGGTCGTCGTCGACGCCGAAACCGTCAAGGTGAAGCTGCCGAGCGGCGGCACCGGCACGCTTCAGCGCGTCGGAGAGCGGGTGTTCGTCGGCGGCGGAACAACCGTCCGCTTCGACGGTCCGCGAGATGGCCGCGTTGACGGCTTCGCGCTCGACCTGGGCCGCGTGAAGGGGATTCGCTTCGTCAGGACGCCTGACTGACGTTGTTGCCGATACGCGGCCAGCCTGATTGGGGTGAGCCTCATCCCTTTGCTGGAACGCGCGCGGCTTTCGCCGCGCGCATCCCGACATCGTCGTGTGCCGCGGTTAGCCAGGTGAGCGGCGACGCGATACGCCGACCACCACCAGCAGTCCCGTCGCCAGCAGCGCGACGGACGCGGGCTCCGGCGTCGCACTCACGGCCGCGTCGCCGATCACCCAATCATCACCAGAAGCGGTTGACACTGTGTAGCCGCTCACCGCGTTGCCGCCCGCCGTGACGGAGGAAAGACCAGTCCACTGGATGGTGTGTTCGAAGTCCGACAGCGCGATGCCGGGGAGGTGGTTGCCGCCCTCCGATGTGTTGGTCGTGACCGAGTAGCCGAACACTCCCACAGCCAGCGGCGTGCCGTAGATGAAGTTCATCACGACGGGGACGATCTCGTCGATCACCGCGGTCTGCGCCGTCGGGTTGCCATGTTCGCCGGCAATGCTGAAGTGGCGCGCGGTTGAGGGATACGCCGCGCCAACCATGACGGCGAGCGAGTAGCCTGCATTGCCCTGATAGCCGAACGCCGAGAGCGATCCCGTCAAGTGAATCAGACCAGTCGCGGTCCCCGCCTGCCCAGTGAGGCCAGGCGCGTTGAACACCACGTCGTCCACCCAGCCTGCCTGTCCAAACGCGCGCGGGAAGAACAGGCCTTGGTTTTGCCAGTTCATGATGTCCATCTGCGCGAACGTCTTGATGGTGCCGTAGTCCACCGACGAACGTGCCTCGAGGTATTGCGGCGCCACGCCCGGATATATCGACGCCGATGAAAGCGCGCCGGTTCCTTCCTTCATGTCGCACTGTCGCTGGTTCACGTAGAAGTTCACGTCGGTGGCGTAACCGCCGGCGATGTTCAAGCCACCGCCGTTCGTGCTGCCGGTACACGAGCCGGCGAAGGTGGTGGGGCGGGGGAGGTACGGAGGGAAGGCGCTCTGCGCGGAGGCGGGCGCCCAGCCGATCGTGGCTGCGGCGACGATGGCAAGCGCGAGAGCGCGAGTGGAATACTTCGACATCTGGGCTCCGGACGTTGGGGAGGGGTACGGATTGCGACGCTACATATGCGCGAAAGGCCGACGGATCCTGCCAACGACTTTTGCGCCCTTGCGCGTGCTGTGGCCGCGCGCGATGCTCGCGTCGTGCCTCGACCTGCCGAACGTCCGGTGCACGACCCGGCGCCCCTTCCGCCGACCCCCGGTGAGATCACCGCGTTGCTCCACGCCTGGAACGACGGCGATCGCGGCGCGATGGACCAGCTGGCGCCGCTGGTCTACGACGCGTTGCGTGGCATCGCCGAGCGACATATGAGCCGCGAGCACGAGGGGCACACGTTGTCGCCCACGGCGTTGGTCCACGAGGCGTGGATGCGACTCGACGCACTCGAGCAACTGGAGCTCCGCGACCGCGCGCACTTCCTCGCCATCGCATCGCGCGTGATGCGTCGTGTGCTCGTGGATCACGCGCGGCGCGGACTCACCGAGCGGCGCACGCCCGAGGCGCGACCCACCCTCCGCCTCGCCGACGCGTCGCCGGAGGAATGGGCGGTGACGATGATCGCCCTCGACGACGCGATGGAGCGGCTAGCGCACGTCGATCCTCGCCTTCCGCGCGTAGTGGAGTGTCGCTTCTTCGGCGGCCTCACCGAGGAGGAAACCGCCGAGGTGATGGACATCAGCGTGCGCACGGTGCATCGCGAATGGCGCCGCGCGCGCGCGTGGCTGGAGATCGCGCTGCGTGACTGACGCGACGGACGCCCTCGAGCGATCTCGCCTCGCGGCCGCCGTCGTGGACGCGGCGCTCGACGTCGACACGACGGCGCGCGAGCGCCTCATCGCCGAGCGATGCGCGGGCGACAAGCCGCTCGAGACCGAAGTGCGGCGCTGGCTCTCGGCGGCGGATGACCCGGCGCCGATGTTCGATGCGTCGCCGATGCCCCCGCGCAGCAGCGCGATGCGGCAACCAGTGCTCGAACCCGGCGTTCGCATCGGACCGTGGCGAGTTGTGCGGCTCATCGGTGCAGGCGGCATGGGGGAGGTCTACGAAGCCGAGCGCGTCGATGGCACGTTCGAGCGCCGCGTGGCGCTCAAGGTCATTGCGTCGTCGGCTTCCCCGGCGCTCCTGCTCCGCCGCTTCCGCCGTGAGCGCGAGATCCTTGCCTCACTCGATCACCCGGGCATCGCGCGGCTCATCGACGCGGGCGTCAGCGAGCGTGGGACGCCGTACTACGTGATGGAGCTGGTCGATGGTGCACCCGTTGACGCATGGTGCGACGCGCAGCGTCTGGGCGTACGCGCGCGGATCGCGCTGGTCCGCCAGGTGTGTGCGGCCGTGCGTTATGCGCACCAACGGCTCGTCGTGCACCGCGACCTCAAGCCGTCGAACGTGCTGGTCACGAATGACGGCGTGGTGAAGCTGGTGGACTTCGGCATCGCACGCCCGCTCGCGGACGCTGTTCCCGCTGCCGATGCGTCAGCGCCGGCCACCGCGCGCCTGCTCACGCCCGCATACGCGAGCCCGGAGCAGTTTCGTGGTGCGCCACCGACCGTCGCCGCCGATGTCTACTCGCTCGCCGCCGTACTGTACTACCTGCTCGCCGGCCAACCACCCCATCACGACGCGACGACGTGGCGCGACCTCGAGCGCGCCGTGCTGGAGGTCGATCCGCCGCCGCCGTCCAAGGCCGTGGCGGACGCTCCTCACGCGTCACAGGTCGCGGCGGCGCGCAATGCGACGCCAGAACAGCTCTCACGACAGCTGCGCGGTGACCTCGACACGATTGTGCTCACCGGCCTGCACAAGGATCCGGCGCGACGCTACGCGTCCATCGAGACGCTGGACGCAGATCTCGCCCGCTTCCTCAATGGACATCCGGTCGCCGCGCGCCCGGATCGGTGGACGTATCGCGTGGGCAAGTTCATTCGGCGCCACCGCGTTGGTGTAACTGTCGCGATCGTCGCGCTGGCCGGCCTCGTCGCGACGACCGCGACGGCGGTGGCGGAGGCGCGACGCGCCGAGCGGGCGGCCGTGCGCACCGCGGAGGTAGCGAACTTCCTGTTGGGTCTCCTCGCGCTGCCCTACCCCTTCGAAG
>JANOIJ010000250.1:0-5318 GCA_031407575.1 Gemmatimonadaceae bacterium
GAAATGATGTCCACCTGCAGCGAGACAAGCAGGTCCCTGCTTCTTGTCGTCCCGACAGGAGCAACGCGACCGAGGGACCTGCTTTTTGACGTCCCGACAGGAGTGCAACGACCGAGGGGCCTGCTTCTGCTTTGTGTTGGCCTGTTTTCATGACCCCCCTCGCCATCCGCCTCGCCGGCATCGAGAAATCGTTCGGGCCCGTGCGCGCCAATCGCGGCGCAGACCTGGACGTGGCCACCGGCGAGATCCACGCGCTCGTCGGCGAGAATGGCGCGGGCAAGTCCACGCTGATGCGCATCCTCGCCGGCCTGTACGCGCCAGACGCGGGAACCATCGAGGTGGATGGCACCGACGTCACCGGGTGGTCGACGTCCGCCGCAATCCGCGCCGGCGTCGGCATGGTGCACCAGCACTTCATGCTCGTGCCAACGCTCACCGTGGCCGAGAACGTCGTCCTGGGATCCGAGATCACGAAGGGACCAGTCCTCGATCGCGCGGCCGCCGAGCGGGCCGTGCAAGACCTGAGCGCCAAGACGGGACTTGTCGTCCCGCCCGGTCGGCTCGTCGCCGACCTGTCCGTCGGTGAAGCGCAGCGCGTCGAGATCCTCAAGACGCTGTACCGCGGCGCACGCATCCTCATCCTCGACGAGCCAACGGCCGTGCTCTCGCCCCCCGAGGTGCGCGAGCTGTGGGCCGTGCTTCGCTCGCTGCGGGCAAACGGCGGCACGGTCGTGCTCATCACGCACAAGCTCGACGAAGTCATCGAGGTGTCCGACACGATCACCGTGATGCGGCAGGGCGCGACCGTCGCGCGGATGTCCAGCGCCGGTGCCACGCCACAGTCCATCGCGCGCGCGATGGTCGGCCGCGACGTGGCTCTCGCGCTCGACGCCGAATATTCCGCGGGAGCGATCTCCGCCACGTCGGGTGACACGCCCCTTCTCGAAGTGCGCAACCTCGTCGTCTCCGGTGCGCGACGGTCCGCCGCGGTTGATGGCGTGAGCTTCAGCATCGCACCGGGCGAGATCCTGGGCATCGCCGGCGTGGAAGGCAACGGCCAGACGGAATTGATCGAGGCCATCGCCGGACTCCGCGACGCGCGCGGCGCCATCCTGCTTGCGGGACGCGAGCTGCTGGGCACCTCGGTTCGCGAGCGCGGCGACGCGGGCCTCTCGCACATCCCGGAAGACCGCCACGAACGCGGCCTGGTGCTCGACTACAGCGTGGCCGACAACCTCATCCTCGGCCAGCAGCACCGCTTCACGAAGGGCGCGGCACTCAACGCCGACCGGATCATGGCGCATGCGCGCGACCTCATTGGTCGGTACGACATCAGGCCCACCGACCCCGCGCTTGCTGCTCGCGCGCTGTCCGGCGGCAACCAGCAGAAGATCGTCGTCGCGCGGGAGATGGCGCGCGACTTCAAGGTCTTGCTCGCGGCGCAGCCCACGCGCGGCGTGGACGTCGGCGCCATCGAGTTCATCCACGCGCGGTTGCGCGAGGCGCGCGACCAGGGCAAGGCCGTGCTGCTCATCTCCGCCGATCTTGCTGAAGTGCTCGCGCTGGCGGACCGAATAGCCGTGATGTACGGCGGAAAGTTCGCGACCATTCTTCCGCGCGCCGAAGCGTCACCGGATACGCTGGGTCCGTTCATGACGGGTGCGGAGCACGCCGCATGAATCGCCGACAGATGCTCGAGGAGGCGATCCTCCCGCCGTTCGTCGCGCTGCTGCTCGCCGCCGTCGTCGGCGACCTGCTCATCCTGAGCTTCGGCGAGTCGCCGGGCGCGGTCTACAAGCTCCTGCTGGACGGCACGTGGGGCAACGCATACGGATTCGGGCAAGTGCTCTACAAGGCGACCACGCTGATCTTCACTGGCCTCGCTGTGGGACTCGGCCTGCGCGCGGGATTGTTCAACATCGGCGCGGAGAGCCAGCTCGCGGCCGGCGGTTTCGCCGCCGCGCTCGTGGGTTTGCTGCTGCCCGCGGGGATCCCTGCTCTGCTGTGCCTGCCGTTGTTCATCTTCGCGGCCGCGCTTGGCGGAGGCGTGGTTGGTGCGGTGCCTGGCGTGCTCAAGGCCCGGTTCGGTGCACATGAAGTGATCGTCACGATCATGCTCAACTTCATCGTGCTTGCGCTGCTCAACTATCTCATCAGCGCGAAGCTCGCGGTGCCGGACACGCTGCATACGCCGGAGTTGAAGAGCGGCGTGCTGCCGCGGCTCAGCGATGCGATGCCCGCCTTTCATGGCTCCGCCGCGAACTCCGTGATCCTGCTTGGCCTCATCGCCGCGGCGGTGATGGGTTGGTACCTGTTCCGCACGCGTCGCGGATTCGAGTTGCGCGCCGTTGGCCTGCAGCCGCACGCCGCGGAGTACGCGGGTGTGAACGTCGCCGGCGTCACGTGGCGGGCACTCGCGGTGTCCGGCGCCATCGCGGGCATCGGTGGTCTCAACTACGTCCTGGGCTACAAGCACTACTACGAAGAGGGCTTCGCCACGGGCGCTGGCTTCCTCGGCATCGCGGTGGCGCTCGTGGGCCGGAGTCATCCTGTAGGCATCGTGCTCGCAGCTTTGCTCTTCGCCACACTCTCGCAGGGCGGGTTGGCCGTGAACGCACTCGTGCCGAAGCAGATGGTGGATGTGCTCCAGGCCGTCGTCATCCTCGCGGTCGCGACGTCGGTGCCGGAAGTGCGACGCCTGCTGCGTGGCGCGCGACGGAGTGCTGAAGGATGAACGCGCTCGATTTCCTCGCGCAGACGCTGCGCATCGCCATTCCGTACTTGCTCGCCGCCGCGGGCGGTGTGCTGAGCGAGCGCGCTGGCCTCATCGGCCTCACGCTCGAGGGGTACATGCTCGGCGGTGCGTTCGCCGCGGCGGTGGGCAGCTATGCGGCCGGCGCGCCGTGGGTCGGGGTGCTCGCTGCCGTCGTGGGCGGCGCGGCGCTCGCGCTGCTGTATGCGGTGAGCTCCATTCGCTTCAAGGCCGACCAGGTCGTCGTCGGCATCGCGATCAATCTGCTGGCCATCGGGCTGACGCGATTCTTCCTGCGGCTGATGTTCGACAGCTCGTCCAACTCGCCGCGCGTGCCGGGCTTCGATGCGCAGGGCAGCGGCACCGGCTTCGCGGCGCTCGCGCAGAATCCACTCGTGTGGATCGGTCTCATCATGATTCCGGCGACGGCATGGCTGCTCTATCGCACGCCGTTCGGCTTGCGCGTGCGTGCGGTGGGCGAGCATCCCGCGGCCGCGGCGTCGGTGGGCGTTCCCGTGGCGCGCGTGCGCTACATGGCCGTGGCGCTGAGCGGAATGATCGCGGGACTCGGCGGCGCGTACCTCGCGCTCGACCAGCACCAGTTCACGGATGGCATGACGGCGGGACGCGGCTTCATCGCGCTCGCGGCGACTATCTTCGGACGCTGGGATCCTGTGCGAGCCGGACTCGCCTGCCTGCTGTTCGCCGCGGCCGAGACACTCCAGATCCAGCTTCAGGGCTCACACGTGATCGCGTCGCAATTCGTCGAGATGATTCCGTACGTTCTCACGATCATCGCGCTTGCGGGCGTGGTTGGTCGTGCGACGCCACCGGCCGCCCTCGGCAAGACCACGACGGAATGACGCTGAACCTCGCACCATGACGGCACCGGTCAAGACCACGAAGGGCAAGCTGTGGATCCTCATGATCACGGCCTTCGTCGACATGCTCGGGCTGCTGATGGTCATTCCGATCCTGCCCTTCTACGCCAAGCAGCTGGGCCAGGGCGGACTCGTGGTCGGCATGCTCGTGAGTTCGTTCGCGGTGGCGCAGCTGGTGACCTCGCCCATGTGGGGCAAGTTCTCGGACAGCCACGGGCGACGACCCGCGCTGCTCGTGGGGCTCACGGCGTCGGCGATCGCATACGTCATCTTCGCGTTTGCGCTCGACATGGGCGCGCTCGCGCTGGCGATGCTGTTTCTCTCGCGGCTCGTGCAGGGTGCGGGCGGCGGCACGGTGAGCGTCATCCAGGCGTACGTCGCCGATTCCACCGCTCCAGAGGAACGCACGAAGGCACTCGGATGGCTGTCTGCCGCGACCAACGCCGGCGTCGCCATTGGCCCGGTGCTCGGATCAGTCACCGCCGCGGTGTGGGGACAGCGTGGACCCGGCCTGTTCGCAGCAGGACTGTGCCTTGTGAACATCGCGTTTGCGGCGCGCTATCTGGTCGAGTCGCGCGACCCGCACGAGGCCGCCGAGTCCAAAGCGGGCACCGGTGAGCGCACACGGATGCGCGACGCGGTGGTGCAGGTAGTGACGCACTCCAGCGAGCCTGCGTCGCGGCTCATCTGGATCTACGCCATCGCGATGGGCGCGTTTCAGGGCGTGACGTCGATGCTCGCGTTGTACCTCGCTGTGCGCTTCGCCGTGACGGAGAAGACGATCGGCTACTTCTTCGCCTACATGGGCGGGCTCAGTGTGCTGACGCGCACGATGATCCTCGGCCGTGTGGTGGACCGGTTCGGTGAGGCGCGTCTCTCGCGCATTGGCGCGATGCTGCTCGCGGTGGGCATCGCGTCGTTCGCGTTCATCCGTCCGCTCTCGGATCCCGAGCAAGTGGCGCGCATGCTCGGCGGAATGCTGCCGCCGAGCGCGGTGGCGTTGCTGCCGTACCTGCCGCTCGCGCTGGCGGTGGCGCTCCTGCCTCTCGGCACTGCGTTCACGTTTCCGTGCGTGACGGCGTTGCTGTCTCGCGTGATCTCGAGTCGCGAGCGCGGGTTGTACATGGGCGTGCAGCAGACGTTCGGTGGCGTGGCGCGCGTGGTCTTCCCGATCGTGTTTGGGCTGCTCTTTGACTGGCGTCTCGAGGCGCCGTTCCTGCTCTCGGCCGCGCTGGTGCTCGGGACGATCTATCTCGGGTTGGGGATGGAGGCGTACGTGAAGCCAAAAGCGGTTTGACGTACGACGTTTGAGCTGTCAGTAGCCGCGAGCTTGAGCTTGAGCCTGAGCTCAGGCGGCCGATGGGCTTTCCGCTCCACGGCGCGCCATTCATCGCGTGAGTGCTCACGAGAGCGCGAGCCGTTGGCGTCGCGGAAGGAGCGGCCCGGTTCCTCGAGCCGCGCCCGCGACGTGAGGCCGGCTCGGCGCTAGAAACGGAAAGACGCGTTGACCTTTGACGCATTTCTAGATATCATTAACATCATGTCATATATCGCTCCCGGCATTCTCGCTCGCGATGCGCGCCGACGGGCACAGCTTTCCCAGCGAGCCCTCGCGACGAAGGCAGGAACCACCCAAGCGGCCATCGCTCGCATCGAAGCTGGACAGACGAGCCCGTCTTTCGACA
>JANOIJ010000251.1:0-2510 GCA_031407575.1 Gemmatimonadaceae bacterium
GACAGTTTCACGCTGAAAACCGACTTCAATTCGCCGACCGTTAATCCGGTACTCGGCGCGGTACGAGTTTCCCAGGCTCTTATTGGTGATGGTCGTATCTTCGATGGCGATTACCTGCGCCGCCAACGGAGTTACGAGCCAGAGGCTCAACGCGAGGGCTCGCGCAACCATCGCTTGCAGGCCGGCCACACGCTCGCTCATTCGACACCTCACTCCATTGTATGCCTAACGCCGAAGCTCACCTGCGGGCGAAGTTTATAGGAGCGAGCGAAGCGAGCATTCCTTGCATCGCCCGTTTAGTACAGCGCAACGTTAGGACCCCTCGCCGGTGGCACCAACATATGCCGTTACTCTGGCTCCTCCACGTCATTCAGCTCGTTGAGCGCGAACGCCCGCCCGCCAGTGAACTCTACATCTTTCCGCATCGCGCGGAATACCTCTGACTGCGCCAAGCGCTGTGGATCCTTCAGCATCAGCACGGCCAGCTTATCGCTCTGTCTATCTGACATTCTTCCAAGTGCGGCACCCCCGGCATTCGCACTCGCATTCATGTAATCGACGAAGCCTTGGGGCCAAGAGTACTTCACGGGCCCGCCCAACGTGCCGCGCTTTACGCTCAACCTGCCACCGACCCACTTTGCTCGGTCGGGTACATCTACAAAACCGAGTATCAGAACGCGACAGAGCTTGGAGTACGTGAACACTGTACGTGTGCCGCTGACGATGTCACCCACCACGGTGCGCGTCATGTACCGGTTCATGAATGGGGAGATGCCAGGCGTTGAGTTACTTTCTAGGACATCGAGCGGAATGATGCGCTGCTCGTTTTCCCCCGGATGCTCCCGTTCGCCAAGAAGAAACTGACGCCAGACCTCGGCGGCCTTCCGGGCGCTCTCAGCCTGCGCAGCTGTGAGGTGATCCCGTCTCCCGTCTTCAGGCCACTCGAGAACTCGCCATGACACAGAGACAGCGAACTTGAGTGCCCACTGGGCATAGGGGAATACGCCGGCACTACCGTTATGCAGAGGAAAAAACACCAGCTCTGCGAATTGCTTCTCCCAGCCTGAGAAGAGCGATTCGCATTCGCTGCAGAGTAGCTTGACCGTCGGTCCGTCCTGAACGCGCCTGTTCGGAGTCTGGGACGTGCGCAAATAGCCCGTCGGCGACGACTCGCGCAGCCAGCGAAATACGAAGCGCGGGATGATGTGACTGTCGAGGAGTTCGCGGTCACGCAGGCAGAGGTGGCAGCGCATTGGAGGTCGTGCGAGGTCTAACGCCCAAGCTCACCTGCGGGCGCCTATCACAAGATGGCGGCGTAGCCGCCTTCCGAAATGCGCCCGACTGGTGCAGCGCACGTTGGGCTGCCGAAAGTGTTCTCGATCTCGCACCGGGCACCCGTACGGCGCGAGCCCCCGCGCTTCGAGCATGCGCCTCGATCCTTGCGAGCCGAAGCCGGCTCCCCCGCAACTGGCCCTCCCGCACTTGGCCAAGCGCACGTGGGCAAGGGCTCCAAACCCTCCACGTACGCGGCCCTCGCACTCGGCGCCCCGTCTCCGCAAGGAGCTCAAGTCAAAAACAACTTGTCTCGGAGCACGTTGCTGCCCAACGCCAATTGGACTGCGAGTAATCTCGCCAAGAAAGCAGCGTTCCCTCGCAGCCTAACATCATCGCCACATCCCCGCAAACTCGCCACATCACTTTGCCGCATCCCGACATAAGGCCTGCGTCCCCCCAGCGCAGGCCGCTGAAAGACTGCGGGCCCACCGCGATTAGACTGCAGAATTCTGCGCGGAAGACTGCAACAGGGCGTGGAAAGACAGCAGGAAGTGTGTGGCACCCCCGCGCGAAAGGCTGCAGACGCAAGCGTGGAAAGGCTGCAGGAATGTGGGGAACCGCTGCGCAAAAGCTGCGGGAGACCCCCAGTTTCCAGTCCCCCCAGTCCGCCCAGTCTGCCCAGTCCCCTGTCCTACCTCGTCTCGATCCCCTCCATCACGTTCACCATCACCTTCTGCGTCGCCTTTACCGCGCCCATCGTCAGCGTCACCGTGTACTCGCCGCTCGGCACAAACTTGTCCGCGCCCGCGCCGCCGTACTGCGTGAGCACGTCCTTGGTCGGCTTGAGGTCCCACACCACGCGGCTGATTCCCGGAGTCGTCGGTCCCGTGAGATTTGCCACCGTCTGGCCCGCGGCGTTCGCGATCGAGATCGACACCGGCTGCCCGGTGAAGCGCCGCAGCCAGATGCTGATCAGCGCGCCGCCGGGAGGGTTGGTGCCGCGATACTCCGCCGCACCCGACCAGTCGGTCCATCCCGGCAGTTGGTATCGCCCGACGACCGGCCGGATGGTGAAGAGGTGCGCATCGCTCGCGCGGACCGCGCTCGTGAGCTCCTCGAGCGGGCGCAGGTCGTCCACGACGTAGAGGCTGCGGCCGTGCGTCGCGATCACCATGTCGAGGTCGCGCGGGTGAATGACGATGTCGTCCACCGCCACCGTCGGCAGCCCGCCGAAC
>JANOIJ010000254.1:0-11856 GCA_031407575.1 Gemmatimonadaceae bacterium
ATGGAGCTGAGGGGGATCGAACCCCTGACCTCGCCGTTGCGAACGGCGCGCTCTCCCAGCTGAGCTACAGCCCCGCAGTGTCGCGGTCCGAAGCGGTTTTCCCGCCACGAACTTGGGCATATCAGATACGAACGGCCCCGCGCAACCGTGCGGGGCCGCCGTTACTCAACTGAATGTAACCCGGCGTCCCCTACTGTCAACATGACGACACGGCGCGCGGAAGGTCACGCGATAGCAGACCGACGTAGATTCTCGACGTGCTTCCATCGTCCGGCGACATCCAGTCTGCCGCGCTTCGCCTGCGCGGCATCATCGAACGCACACCGCTCATGCGCTCGGCCCAGCTGAGCGCGTGCGCGGGCACTGACGTCTACATCAAGTGCGAGCACCTCCAGCGCACCGGCTCGTTCAAGCTCCGCGGCGCGTACAACGCGCTGGCGACGCTTGCGCCGGACGACCGGCGCCGGGGAATCGTCGCGTCGTCCGCTGGGAATCACGGCCTGGGCGTCGCGTACGCGGCGCGGCTGCTCGGGATGCGCGCGCTGGTCTTCGTGCCCGCGAGCGCACCGACGGTGAAGCGTGATGGCATCCGCGCGTTGGGCGCGGACGTGGACGTGACGCAACCGGACTATGACGCGGCGCATCACGCGGCCATCGAGTACGGAGCCACGCACGGACTCACGTTCGTGAATCCGTGCGCTGGCGCCGAGTTGCTCGCTGGTCAGGGCACCGTGGCGCTCGAGATTCTCGAGGAGTTGCCCGACATGCGCACGGTGATCGTACCGGTGGGCGGCGGTGGGTTGGTGGGCGGCGTGGCGTCGTTCCTGCGCGATATGGCGCCGAACACGCATATCGTCGGCGCGCAAACCGATCGCACCAACGCAATGGCTGCCTCACTCGCAGCCGGGCATCGCGTCGATGTCCCAGTGGTGTCGACGCTAGCCGACGGCCTTGCGGGCCAGATCGACGACGAGGGACTGGAGATCGGTCGCTTTGCGATCGACGAGATGCGTGTCGTTTCGGAAGCCCAGGTCAGCGGCGCGATTGCGTGGCTCGCGCGCGAGCATGACGCACGCGTGGAGGGCTCTGGCGCGGTGGGCGTTGCGGCCGCGCTCGCGGCGACCGGGCTGCAAGGTCCGGTCGCGATCATCGTGTCTGGCGGCAACATCGACGATGCGCGCTGGCGCGCGGCCCTGTCATCCTGAGCCACAGGCGAAGGATCTGCACTTGCGCCTGTCATCCTGTACCTACTCACAGCGCACCCGCCCGTGCTGATCCTGCGCTGCGCTCTGGATGACAAACGCCACTACCGACACCCCGCTCCCGTGTCGTTCGCACAGCCGATAGCGCCCGCCTGGCCGGCGCGACGAGGATCCGCACCGGCAGTCACCACGCCATCGCCGAACGTGATCACCGACGCATAGCCCATGCGCAGCTCACCGAGCAGCGAGATGCGATGGAATGCATGGCCGAGCGCGCCGAGCGACCGCAGCATCGCGGGCGAGAATCCGTCTTCGATCTGGATGAGGTAGTCCGTGCGCGTCTCGCCGCGCTGCTGTCCGATCGAGAAGCGCGGCAGCTCGATGGCACGCTGCGCGTCGAGCTGCTGGTCGAGCACTCCCGTGACCGTCGAGTACACCGCCGACGTGATCCACTGATTGCCGGCAGCGCCGGTCGCGAGCACGGGACGCCGCGCGGAGCCCTCGCCACGAAACGCGATCGTCGGGGCCAGGGAGCTGCCGTGTCGCGCGTTCGGCAGACGCGCGCCGTATTCGTCCGGGTCACTGCCGTACGAGCCGAGCTTGTCGTTGTAGAGAAAGCCGAGGCCCGGCGAGACATAGAAATTGCCGCCCCATGTGCCGAGCGTCTGCGTCGCGCTCACCACATTGCCGTCTGCGTCGGCGACGGCGAACGACGTGGTCCCGGTCGCGTGACAGAACGCGCCGGCAGCGGCTGTGGCGTGATCGGAGCACGTTGTCTCGCCGTCGCTGTCTCTCACAATTTCGGAGACGCGCGCGCCCTTCTTCGCACAGGGCAGGCTGTCGCCGCGAATGTCGCTCGGCGCAAGCGCGCGCGTGGCGTCGAAACAGCGCCACCGCGACTCCGCCGTGTCCTTGCTGAGGAACGCATCGAGCTTCACGGGCCACAAACCGGGATCGGCGATCCGCCCGCGCGACGACGGCACGAGCTTCCACGCTTCGAGCATCGTGTGGAGCGTCGCGGCGTCCTCTGTGTATGGCCGCGTTGCCGGCACGCGCTCCAGAAGGTTCAGTTGCGCGACGAGCGTCGCGCCACCGGATACCGGCGGAGCGCTCGAATACAGCGCATACCCGCGATAGCTCCCCGCGACCGGTTCGCGCTCGGCGGCGTAGTAGCGCGCCATGTCCGTGGTGCGCATGGCATTGCCGCGGCCGCGCAGGTCGCTGACGATGCGCCGCGCAATGTCGCCAGTGTAGAACGACGACGCGCCGCTGTCAGCGATCTGCTTGAGCGTCCGCGCGAGGTCCGGGTTGCGCAGGGTGTCACCAGCGCGCAGCGGCTGGCCATTGACGAAGAACAGCGCGCGGCTCGCCGGATACTTGAGGAAGTGCTCGCGCTCGGTCGCGAGCGTGGTCGCGAGGCCATCGCTCACCACATATCCCTGCTCCGCGGCGCGCATGGCCGGCGCCACCACGTCGGCCCACGCGAGCTTCCGGCTGCCGTACCTCCTCCACGCGAGCTCCATTCCCGCCAACGTCCCCGGCACGTTGACCAACACCGGTCCGTCGGGAAAACTCGCGCCTCGGCGCAGCAGTGCTCCGTTGGCGAGCGTGGCTTCTTCTGGCGCACGCGACATGAACTCGATGAGCGTCGGGCGCTCCATGGACGTGAGTCGCACGAGCATCTGCCCATAACCTCCGAGACCGCTCGCATCCGGCTCGACGACGCCCAGCGCTAACGACACCGCGACCGCCGCATCCACGACGTTGCCGCCCTTGCGCAGCATCTCGAGTCCGGCCGCCGTCGCGACAGGATGCGCGCTCGAGACCGCAGCCGTGCCGGACGCGGGATCGCGGAGCGTGGGTCGCTCGCGGAGCATGTCGTGCATCACCTCCTCGAGAGCCGCGTCGCTGGCCGCGGCGAGCGCGCGCGGCGCATACGATGCGCGCAGCGCGTCCCAGCGCGCATGACGCGCGGGCGCATCGCGAAAGTAGAGCGTGTCCATGCGCGCCCAGAACGCGGCGAAGGCGTCGGCGTTGCGCGTGCGGCGGTCGGCCACAGGCAGCGAGAGCACGGCGAGCCCTGCATCCGGCGCCGCCGGAGCGTCCACGAACCACAGGCGACCGGCGCGCCCGAAATCATCGCGCAGCTCGCGGTCACCCAGGCGATCTGGATCGCCGTTGAAGCCCACGTCTGGACCAGGCAACTCCACGAGCGCGAGCGTGTTGCCGTCGGGCGACCACGCCGCTTCCGCGCGCTGCGCACTCACGAGGTTCACATATCGCGCATCCGGCGTGGTGATCCAGACACCGGCGCGGCCGCTGCGCGTGGAGAACGCAATGCGATCACCTCGCGGGGACCACGCAGGATGCTCGGCGTCGCGATCCTCGACGATCACGCGATCGGAGTCGCCCGCCACCCATCGCACACGCAGGCGCGTGCGATCCTCACGTGCGGCGCTGTACGCGAGGCGGCCGCCCTCGGGCGCCCATGCGGGCGAGCGCTCCGCGCCGTTGTCGCCTCGCGTGAACCGGCGCTCGGCGCCCGTGGCGGTGCGCAACCAGATCTTCGAGAGACCCGCACGGCCGCGCGCGAATGCGATGGAGCCGTCGCTCGAGATAGATGGCTCGGCGTCCGGCTCGGGAGACGTGGTGACACGCTCCGCACTGCCGCGTGGTCCGGACGGTCCGACAGCCATGCGATAGAGGTCGCCGTCTCCGGTTGCGGTCGACGTAAAGAGCAGTGCCGACCCATCGGGCGTCCATACGGGATGCCGGTCCCACACGGGACCCGACGTCACCTGGATCCATCGGCCGCGGCTTCCCGCACCTCGCACCCAGATGTCGCCGCGCACGCTGACCGCCAGGCGTCCATCGGATGCGTAGGAGGGACTGCGTGCGCCAGCGGGCGACGTGTCAGGCGCGGCGCTCGCTATTTGCGCGAAGGCGACGAGAAGAGTGGTGAGCATTTCGGAAAATGCACGCGCGAAAGGAACATGGCGAGAATGCGCTACGGGAAGCAGTCCCTCTCTTCGCTCGGGACGACAAAGAAGGGACGGTGGGGCGAGTCTCTGGGAACGACGACAACAGGCCGATCTGAGCCGACTGAACGCCGACCCGACGAACGGCGCCTCACGATCAGACCGACAGCGTCAACGAGAGGTCGTTGGTAATGCGCTATTGTCCGCAAACAGTCCGCGCCCTTGGTCGTGCAAGAACATCGCGCCACTCGCATCACTTCACATCTCGACGCGACCCACAACAGAGTCCGAAGAGCCCAGCAAAGAAGGACCTGCCCTCCAATCGGAGGCACAGGTCCTTCGTTGCACTCGCGACGACGGACTATCGCCGCCCGACGCTCACACTACGGGCGTTCGATGTTCCGATCCTCGAAGCCTGGCGTGCGCGCCTCACCGCCGAGTGAGTTGGTGCTCGGCCGCTGCGTCGCGCTGCGCTGCTGACCGTTGCTCGCAAGGCCAACCTCGCGATCGCCCTGGTAGCGCGACGAGTCGCCGCTCGACTCCGTGGTGCCCTCCTGCGACTGAAGCCGCGCCGCGCGATTCGCGCCGCGTGCTTCGCCACCACGACGCCCGATGGCCGCCATGTGCTCGCGATTCTTGCTGACGGTCACGCCACCCTTGCGGCCAGCAGCGCGTGCCTCGCCCGAGTCGAACTCGTGCGCCGTTCCCTTCTGGTGCGCCGCGCGTCCGCCCTTGCTGGCGATCTCGCGCTGCTTGTTTCGATCCATTGACGCGAAGCCGCGATTACTGCGTCCGCGCGGAGCCGCTTCACTAGCCGGCGCGCTCTCCGAGCGCGCCACGTTCTCGCCGTTGGAGGCACGCGCCGAGCGTCCGCTCTCGTGCGTGACTTCGCGCTGTCGCTCCCGGTCGGCTACGAAGCTGCGCTCCTCTTCATTCGGTCTGATCGCCATTACCGCTCCTCCTGGATGATGGGCCGCTCGCCCGATGGCGCCCCCCGTGCTTCCGGGACCCGTGGCACCTCATTTGGCCCCTTCGGGCCTCGACACGGAATTCTTGTGTGCAAACTGCGGACCCATGTATTTGCCGGCATGCGTTCTCGCGGCGCGATTTCGCTGCACCAGCCGCTGTAATAGGCAAGGCTCGGGCCGCGGCACGCTATATTTTGCCGCCATGTCGCTCTCCATTCACCTCCTCGGCACGTCCGCATCGCGACCCACCGTCGAGCGCAACGTCGCATCCCTCGCCATTGTCCGCGAAGGCGAGACGCTGCTGTTCGATTGCGGCGAGGGCACACAGCGACAGATGATGCGTTACGGAGTGTCCTTCGGGCTCGATGACATCTTCTTTACGCACTTTCACGCGGATCATGTGATCGGCGTCATAGGATTAATGCGAACTATGTCACTTCAGGGCCGCACGGAGACGCTGCGTCTTTGGGGCCCTCGCGGTGCGGCGCGCATGCTCAAGCGCGCGGAGGAATTCGGCATGGACCGCCTCTCCTTTCCCATGGAGATCATGGAGGTGGACGCCGGCGAACGCGTGACGCGCAAGGACTACTCGATCACGCCGTTCGCCGTCGATCACCGCGGTGCGCGAGCACTGGGCTACGCCATCGTGGAAGACGATCGCAAGGGACGCTTCAATCCCGAACTGGCGCGCGAGTTGGGTATCCCTGAAGGTCCGCTATGGGGAGAGATCCATCGCGGCCGGTCCATCACGCTCGACGACGGCAGGGTCATCGCGCCATCAGTGCTGGTTGGCGCGCCACGCGCCGGACGGAAGATCGTGCTGACGGGCGACACGCGCCCATGCGCGGCGACATTGGACGCGGCCATTGGCGCCGACGTGCTGATTCACGAATCGACATTCGGCGACGAAGAGGCCGAGCGCGCCGTGGAGACGGGACATTCGACGGCGCGCGAGGCGGCGATCATCGCGCGCGACGCTGGCGTCGGCACGTTGCTGCTCGTGCACTTCAGCGCGCGCTATTCGCGCGACGCGAGCGAACTCGGGAAGGAGGCGCGTCAGTGCTTCGAGCGGACCATCGTGGGAAAGGACGGCATGGAGTTGGACGTCCCGTACCGCGACGCTACCGAAGCAGGGACGGCGAGCTGACGGGCATCGACCGCGCGAACAGGCGCTTGATCGCTGCGTCATTCAGCTGTTCCAGCACCAGCTCGGGCTCGAGACGCGCCGTCACGCTGCGGGACTCAGGTCCCTGGGTGATGACCCAGTTGTACCGGTCGAGTCGCGACGTGCGGCCGTCCGGGTGCCGGAACATGATCATGGCGTTACTGGCGCCAGGCGACTGGATGTCGACGCCCCAGATGGTGCCGTCGGGAGAGGTGAGGGATTTCGTCTTTTTCATGAGTGTGATGCGGGGAAATCAGCCGACGAGGGTTGGCGACAGCGGCTGGCGACCGGCAAATCCAGTGTCGAGATCGTGCCAGAACTGGACCGATGGCTCGCCGAGCTGCCAGCAGAGCAGCATGGGCCGGCCTTCCAGCTCGCTCGGGAAATCGATGAGCCCAATCCGGCGGTCCTTCAATTGTATGCCCAGGCTTTCCAGCTCCGCTTGAAACGCGTCGATCTCCTGCGCGATGCGCCGGATGCGCTTCTCGACCGCGGCCGCGCGCGGATCGGGCATTTCGCTGTGCACTCCAGCGAGGAGGTCGAGCTCCACGACGGCTTCCTGCCAGCGCCGGTGCTCGCGGACGACGTCCTCGACGATTCTCCGCACGAGCGGAAGGGTGCGATTGGCCTGGTCGACGGTAAAAAGCTGCATCACGGAATCTAGCTCGATTCGGAGAGTTCGCCGAGCACATGCTCGCGCCGGCGCGTGGCGATGTCGTTCAGCTGACGGTCTTCGTCGGTCTCGAGCAGCAGCGGCGCAACCGACGCCGGCCGTCCCTCGTCATCAAGATGAACGAAGGTGAGCCAGCATTCGTTGGTGTGCCGCCGTACGCCGGTCGCGATATGCTCGGCATAGACTTCGGCGAGCACCGACATGGATGTATGTCCTACGCGCACCACGCGCGCGCGGATCTCCACCAACTCGCCGACGTGAATGGGTTCCTTGAACAGGATGCGGTCGATGGAGAGCGTGGTCACCTGCCCGCGCGCGTGCCGCATGGCGCTCAGGGCCGCGCAGCGATCCACCATTCCCATCACCACGCCACCGAACACGGACGGCACGCGCAACCCGTTGGCTTGATGCGGCATCATCAGGTCGGCGACGACGGCTTCGGACGAGCGCGGCGTTCGCTGCTCCTTTTCGCGGTCCGTCACCGGCGTACCGGACGCTCGGCACGGGGACGCTTCACGTAGCGCGCAAAGGCCCATTGCGGCGGTGCTCGCCGACTGGCAACCCGGCTCTCGACGGCATAGACGGCGGCTTCGTCGAATGCGCGGGACAGCGCGTGCCGCGTCTCGCCGTCCATCGTCGGGCGGTCCAGCCAATAAATGCGCTTGGCGGGCGCGGACACGCGGCCCACCGGCCATTCGCGCGACGTGCTGTCGCGGATCGCGAGGCGCGCGTCGCCATTGGTGTCGTACCGCACGACCACCGCGTACCTCCCGCGGAGCCAGACGTCGCGCGAGCCGTCCGCTGAGGACGTCGGGAGTGACGGCGCGACGTCGCGCCACCAGATCGGCTCGCCGAAGCGGATTGGCGCGAGCGGCAAGGCGTGGCCGGCGTCGCCTTCACCAGAACCGGGGAGCGCGTACTCAACGGCAGGTCCGCCCTCCACGGTGGTGATGCCGAAGCTGGCGGGATCCAGCCGGTAGTTCGCGAGCTGCTCGGACGCGCGCCGCCCGCCGTCATCACGGCGTGCGCGCACGGAGTCCACGGCGCTTTGCATGGCCACGCCGCGCAACCGTTCCACCTCACCCACGTCGAGCCCGACGATGGATGCCAGCGTGGCGGGTTTGCCGGTGCGGAGGTCGAGCACGCCGCGGCGGCTCATGTGCCAGAGCGGCGCGCTGCCCCGCTCGACGTCCGTGTGCAGCGAGTACGACACGAAGGACCCGTGCGCAGCACCCAGATCGAGCGTCGCCGTCGCGTGCCAGAGCGGATCGTCGTCGGGGTATTCGTCGGGCGCGATGCGGTGATCGTCCGGATGCAGGCGCGCGTACTCGCGCGCGAGGGCCGGCACGATGCTGTCCGTGAAGACGAGGACGGAATCTCCGGTTCGGAGATCGCGCCGGTAGAGACTCTGCCCCGTGAGCTCGGCGCCCTGGAACGAGAAATCGTCGTCGACGACGTACAGCTCGAAGAAGCGTCCGCCAAAGCGGGCCAGCTCCAGGGGTGCGCCGCGAGTACGGATACCGCCGGTGTCGCTCGTCACCCAGAACGCCGAGTCGCCGGCCGCGAGTACGAACTCGACTGCCGGGGCAGGATCTTTGGTGCCGCCGTGCGAGGGGGCGGGGTCGCGACAGCCAACCGCCAGCAGCAGCAGGACGAGAAGGACCCGGGCGAGAGAGGACTGGTGCATCTGGTTGGAATATAGGCGCGAAAGCTGCCAAGGAAGCACACACTGCTGCGCTAGATTCCGAGGACACTCTCTACCCTGGATACGTGCTCGTGCGTCATTTCGCTCCCATTCTCATCCTTGCGTTCTCGGCGTGCGCCACGGACCAGAGCAAGACCCCACCGCAGGTCGACGGCTCGGCCGGCGGTCCACCAGCCACGGTTGCGAGCGCGGGTACGACGCCCGCTGACACCATCCGGCGCCTGCCGCCGACAGCGACCGACTCGACGCCCGCCGCGCAGTTGGTTCCGCCGCCGCAGGTGCCTCGCACCGCTGCGGGCGCGCGCATCGACGTGGACAAGGAGTTCCCCGTGGTCCGCGCGCTCTATGTGAACCGGTTTGCCGCGCAGAGCACGCGGCGCATGAAGCAGCTCATCCAGATCGCGGACGACACGGAGATCAACGCGTTCGTCATCGACTTGAAGGACGAATTCGGGTTGAACTACAAGCCGTCGAATCCGGAGTGGGCGAAGAACGCAGGCACGTCGGGCACCATCCCGCGCATGGCGGAGCTCCTCGACACGCTGCGCGCTCACAAGATCCTCCCCATCGCGCGGCTCGTCGTGTTCAAGGACTCGGTGGCGGCGCGGCTCAATCCCGCGCACACCATCCGCAAGCCGGACGGCAGCGTCTGGCGCGACAAGAAGGGGCTCGCGTGGGTGAATCCCTACGACCGCACGATCTGGTCGTACAACATCGGCGTCGCCGAGGAGCTCGCGACGATGGGGTTCGGCGAGATCCAGTTCGATTACATCCGCTTTCCCGAGCCGTACAAATCACTGCCGACGCAGGTGTTCCCGGACAACAAGGGCGAATCGAAGCCCGAGGCGCTCGCGTCGTTCCTGCGCGAAGCCAACACGCGGCTGGACAAGGTCGGTGCCCGCTCGACGGCGGACATCTTTGGGCTCGTGACGACCGTGGGCGGGCCGTTGGAGATCGGACAGTGGTGGGAGAAGCTCGCCCCGGTGACTGATGCGCTCTTACCGATGGTGTACCCCTCACACTATCCGCGCGGGTCGTTCAACATCGCGTCGCCGAATGCGGCGCCGTACGAGATTCTCAAGATCGCCCTGTGCAAGGCGCGCGAGCGCAACGAGAAGCTCGGCATCAAAACGCCAGAGCACGTGCGCCCGTACCTCCAGGCCTTTACACTCGGCTCACCGCACTACGGGCCCGAGCAGATCACCGCGCAAAAGAAGGCGACGTACGACTGCGGCTACGATGGCTGGGTGCTGTGGAGTCCGGGCTCGAAGTACGAGGAGTTCCTGCCGGCATTCGAGAAGACGCTGGTGTCGCGGAAGAAGTAAGACACGAGCCTTGAAGCTCATCTGCCGAGGGCCTTCACCGCATCGACCAGGCGATCCACTTCGTCAGCACTCGTGTAGCACGCCGCACCAGCGCGCACGAAGCCGTCCTCGCTCCGGCCCAGCACATCCGCGACAGTCTTCGCGTAGAAGTCGCCGTTCGACGCGAAGATGCCGCTGCGCGCCAACTGGCGCGCGACGTTCGTCGTGCTCGAGCCACGCACAGTGAACGACACAGTCGGCGTGCGCGGTGCGCCTGGCGGCGGGCCGTAGAGGCGTACGCCGTCGATGGCGGATAACCCGCCCCAGAGCCGAGCGAGCAGCGCATCTCCGCGCTCATGCAGCGCGCCTAAGGCGCGCGCCAACTGCTCGCGACGACTGCCACCCTCGCCGCCGATGGACGCGATGTACCGCACCGCCGCGGCAGAGCCGACGATCCCCTCGTGATTCTGCGTCCCCGTCTCCAACCGCTCCGGCGCGTCGCTCGGCGCGGGGTCGAGCTTCGGGATGTCCATCGCATCCACCAGCGCGCGGCGCGCGTACAGCACGCCCGCGTGCGGGCCGTAGAACTTGTACGGCGAGCACGCGAGGAAGTCGCAGCCGATGGCCTGCACGTCGAGCAGTGTGTGCGGCGCGTAATGCACGGCGTCCACGAACGACAGCGCGCCGGCCTCGCGGGCCATGGCGCACACGGCGGCGACGTCCGTGATGGTGCCCAACGCGTTGGACGCCGCATTCACCGCAACGAGCCGCGTGCGCGGACCGATCGCCTTCGCGAGGTCGTCCGGGTCGAGGCGAAAGGTGGTGGGGCTCAGGCGCACGGTGCGCACCGTGAGCCCGAAATCCTGTGCGACCGCACGCCACGGAGCCACGTTCGCGTGATGGTCGATCTCCGTGACGACGATCTCGTCGCCCGCCTTCCACGCGCGCGCGAGGCCGCGCGAGAGGTGGAAGGTGAGTGTCGTCATGTTGTTGCCGAACGAGACGTCCGCCGGCGACGCGTTGAAGAAGTCGGCGAACACCGCGCGCGCGTCGTCCAGCATCGCGTCGGTCTCCGCGCTGGTGGGATAGGCCCAGTGCGTGTTCGAGTTGTGGTGCAGCAGGTAGTCGCTGATCGCGTCTGCCACGGCGCGCGGCACCTGGGTTCCACCGGGACCGTCGAAGTACGCCACCTGGTGACCATGTTCCCGGCGCTCGAGGGCGGGAAAGTCGGCGCGGATCGATTCGAGGTCTCGCATCGCGGGAATATACATTGCGCCTATGGTGACGCGTCTCTCCATCGACGGTATGAGCTGTCAGCACTGTGTGCGTGCGGTGTTCACATCCCTCACGCCCGTGCCCGGAATCATTTCCGCCGACGTCTCCATCGGCGCGGCGGTCATCGAGCACGACGGTCGCGCGAGCATCGACGCGCTGCGCGACGCGATCAGCGCGTCGGGCTATTCCGTGGCGCTTGCGAGCGACGATCGGCGCCGGTTGCCTATCGTCTGACGCGGGGCCTACTTTGACGGACTGATCGCCTTAGCCGCCGTCGAGGTCGTGCCATGACGCCATCCCGCCGAAATCCAGAGGAGCGTCCGGTCGGCGCGCTGCTCGCTCCCGACATTCTCGCGCTGCTCGACGAGTCTCCCTCGCTGATCGCGGCGGAGACGGAAGAGCTGCACCCGCACGACCTGGCGGACGTCGCGGAAGCGCTGCCGTTCGATCGCATTCCGCTCTTCCTGGCCGCGCTCCCGCGCGACCGCGCCGGCGAGGTGCTCGAGTATCTCGACGAGGAGCTCCGCGCCGAGGTGCTGGAGGCGATGAGTTCCGGGCAGGCGGCGGCGCTGGTGAGCGCCATGAC
>JANOIJ010000267.1:0-51810 GCA_031407575.1 Gemmatimonadaceae bacterium
GCTGGCGAGATGGCGGCCGCGTACGTCGGCGGCGCGCTGTCGCTCGAGCACGCGGTCAAGGTGTGCTACCAACGCAGCCGTCTCCAAAGCGCCGCGCACCCCGGGAAGATCCTCGCCGTGGGCATGGGCGCCGAGGCGCTCCTGAAGGTGATCGCCGACTATGACGGCGACGTCGATCTCGCGGCGGAGAACAGCCCGGTGTCGTGCACCGTCGCCGGCGGCGCGTCCGCTATCGAGGCGCTGTTCGCGCGATTGCAGGGCGAGCAGGTGTTCGCGCGCATGCTCAGCTTTGCCGTGCCGTATCACAGCGTGCGGATGGATCCCATCGAGGACGAGCTGACGTCGGTGCTCTCGAACATCCGTCCCGTTGCGTCGTCGATCCCGATCGTCTCCACGGTGAGCGGCACGTGGGCCGATGGCACCATCTTCGGCGCGAACTACTGGTTCCAGAATGTGCGCCGCACCGTGCGGTTTGCCGCCGGCATCGAGACGCTGCTCGACTCTGGCCATACGACGTTGCTGGAGCAGGCGCCGCATCCCGTGCTCGCGGGGTCGATCAACGAGATCCTCGGCGGGCGACAGGCGAAGGCGGTGGTGCTTGCATCGCTCCGCCGCAAGGACGACGAACGCGCGGCGCTTCTGCGCACGCTCGGCACGCTGTACGCGCAGGGCCGGCCAGTGAACTGGGATGGCGTGTTCGAGGGACGACGCAGCAGCGTGCGGCTGCCATCGTACCCATGGCAGCGCGAGCGACACTGGTTCCAGGGTATCACCGAGGGCGAGCGCAACACGGGCGCCGGAGTTCAGGCCAACCCCGCCGGCCAGCATCCGCTGCTCGGGCGACGCGTCCGCTCGGCGCACCCGCTGTGGGAGTCGTCGCTTGGCGGCGATAGTCTCGCGTTCCTCGACGACCACCAGATCCAGGGCACCGTTGTCTTTCCGGGCGCTGCGTATGTCGAGATGGCGCTCGCGGCAGCACGGAGCCTGCAGACGGAGACCGCTAACGCGCCGGTGGGGTTGCGCGGCATCGAGTTCTCTCGCGCCCTGTTCCTCCCACGGCGATCGGCCACGCTCGTGCAACTCGGCGTCACGAACTCCGGCACGCGGTTCGAGGTGCACGGCTCCACGGGCGACGGCGCGTCGTGGACCCTGCACGCCAGTGGCGAGGTCGCGACGTCAGTGCCCGATGTCCGTGCGACGGAGACCGTCGCAGACATCCGCGCGCGCTGCAAAACGAGCGTGTCGCACGGCGATTGCTACGCGGCCCTCGCGCAACGTGGCCTGGAGTATGGGCCGGCGTTCCGCGGCATCGAGCAACTTTTAACCGGTCCGGGTGAAGCGATCGGACGCATCGAAGGGCCCGCGCTCGACGCTGGCGGCTACAACCTGCACCCCGCGCTGCTCGACGCGGCATTCCAGCTCCTGATCAGCGCCGCCGGTGGAACGCAATCCAACGGCTCGAGCGGGGGCGAGTCGGGCGTGTTCCTGCCTGTGCAGCTGCGCGACCTCACGCTGCACGCACCGGCGGGCGGCGCATTCTGGGCGCATGCGCGCGTGGTGTCGTCCGACGGTGCAACGCTCGAGGGCGACATTCAACTCCTCGACGACGGCGGGACTGTCGTGGCATCGGCACTCGGCTTCCGTTGCCAGCGTCTCGACGACGCGCGCGCGCGCGAATCGATTGACGAATGGCTGTACGAGTATCGGTGGGAGGAACAGCCGCTGCCCGGCAGGGCGCTGCGCTCCAGCGTGGTGGCGTCGCCACACGACATCGCCGCGATTGTGCAGCCGGAGGCAGATGCGCTGCGCGTGTCGCTCCACTGGGACGACTACTATACGAAGGTAGAGCCGAGGCTGAACGAGCTGGCCATGACGTTCATCGCGGCTGCGCTGCGGCAGGTGGGCGGAACGATCGATGGTGTTGCCCCGGGGCGTCGTGCACTCGGCGAGTTTCTCCTTGCGAGTGTCGACGCTCGCGTTAGGTCGGCCGGCGTGGATGCCGACGAGCTCGCGCGCGCGCTCGCCGCGGACTTCCCTGACTACGTCACGGATGTCGCGCTCCTCGTGCGGTGCGGCACACACCTTGGCGACGTGCTAACCGGGCGTCTGGATGCCGGCTCGGTGCTCTTCGGCGGCGATGGCTTTTCGCAGCTCACCCGATTCTATCGCGAGGCGCCGCCGTCGCGATTCTACAACACGCTCGCGGCGTCGTCCGTCGCCGCCGCGGTATCGAGTGCGGGCGCGACGGGGGATCGCAAGATTCGCGTGCTGGAGATCGGTGGCGGTACCGGCGGCACGACGGCGTTCGTGCTTCCCGGCCTCGACGCACAGCGTGCGGAGTACGTCTTTACCGACGTCACGGCAATCTTTACGGAACAGGCGAAGGAGACGTTCCGGTCCGTCGCGTCGTTCTCGGCGCGGACGCTCGACATCGAGCGCGATCCCCTGACCCAGGGGTTCGCGGCACATTCGTTCGACGTCATTCTTGCAGCGAACGTATTGCACGCCACGGCATCGCTGTCCGAGACGCTGGCACACGTGCGGCAGTTGCTGGCACCTGGCGGGGTGCTCGCGCTGCTGGAGATCACGCGCGCGCCGATTTGGACGGACCTCATCTTCGGCATTACAGATGGATGGTGGCGCTTTGCCGATCGCGGCGATCGCCCATCGCATCCGCTGCTGCCCGCGCATGCGTGGCGCGCGTTGCTCACGCGCGAGGGCCTCACCGACGTCACCTCCGTCGCGGATGCTGCCCCGCTGGGCGAGTCTGCGCAGACGCTGCTCCTGGCCCGGGGCGACGAGATCGCCGATCGTTTTGTCGTCGCACCCGCGCACGCGCAGGGCAACTGGCTCATCATCGCCGACAGCGGAGGCAGCGGTCGGGCGATCGCCGAGCGTCTCGCCGTCGCGGGGACGGACTGCACGATCGTGGAGCAGGGAGACTCGTTCGCACAGTTGGCCGAGGGACGCTTCGTGATGCCGGCCGCCGACCGCGGCGCTGCATCGTTGCTGCTCGCCGCGCTCGATGAGGCGGGCCGGCGGCCACGCGGTATCCTGCACTGCGTGACACTCGATACGGTCGACGCGGCGGACGTCGACCCTGACGATCTCCTCGCGACGCAGCGCGCAGGTGTCGGCAGCGCGCTCGCGCTCGTGCAATCGCTCGTCGCGCTGAGTGGCGCACTGCCCGAGCTCTGGATGGTGACGGCTGGCGCACAACAGACGGTGGCGGGCGATCGACTCGCCACGACGCAGGCGCCGGTGTGGGGATTCGCGCGTGTGATCACCAAGGAGCATCCGTCGCTGCGTACGCGGCTCGTGGACCTTGGCGTGGACGCCGGCGCGTCCGCGCTCGACTCGCTCGCGCGCGAAGTGCTGGCGGCGGAGTGGGAGGACGAGCTTTCGCTCCGGCACGGTGTGCGGCGCGTTCGACGGCTCCAGCGGGTCACGCGCGGCGACGCGTCGATGGCCGAGCCACGTCGCGCGGCGCTGCCCGGCGAAGGCTACCGCGTGGAAGTGGGGACAGCTGGTGCGCTCGAGTCGATGGCGTTGCGAGTGATGGAGCGCCGTGCGCCGGCGGCGAATGAAGTCGAGATCGCGGTGGCGGCGGCGAGCCTCAACTTCCGAGACGTGATGATCGCGATGGGGCTCCAGACCAGCATCGCTGGGGAGGCGTCGTTCGGTCGCGGACTGCTCGGTCTGGATTTGGCGGGGACCGTGACCGCGGTGGGTGACGGAGTGTCGCACGTCGTGGCAGGAGACGAGGTGGTCGGCATCGGCGCGGGCACGTTCGGCGCGTACGTCACGACCGCGGCGCCCATCGTCGCGCGCCGGCCGTCGGTACTGAGCGTGACGCAAGGCTCCGCAGTGCCGAGCGTCTTCGTGACGGCGTACTACTCGCTCCGGCATCTGGCGAACCTGCAGCGCGGCGAGCGCGTGCTCATTCACTCTGCCACGGGTGGCGTCGGGCTCGCCGCCATCCAGGTGGCGCGTGAGGCAGGCGCCGAGATCTATGCAACAGCCGGAAGTGCGGAGAAGCGCGCGTATCTCGCGTCGCTCGACATCGCGCACGTGATGGATTCGCGGTCGCTGGCGTGGGCCGACGACGTGCTCGCGCGCACCGGCGGCGATGGCGTCGACGTCGTGCTCAATTCGCTGGCAGGTGAGGCGATTCCGCGAGGCATAGGCGTCCTTCGCGGCTACGGGCGATTCGTGGAGATCGGCAAGCGCGACTTCTTTCAGGACAGCCGCATCGGACTGCTCGCGTTCCGGAAGAACCTGTCGTTCTTCGGCGTCGACGTGGATCGCCTCAGCCTCGACCGCCCCGAGCTTGCCGCGCGGATGCTGCGTGAGGTCCTGGAGCGGTTTGCATCGGGCATCTACACGCCGCTGCCGGAGACAGTCTTTCCCGTGTCGCAGGTCGAGGGGGCCATGCGCTTCATGGCGCAGGCGAAGCACATCGGCAAGGTCGTGCTGTCGATGCGCGACGCGGACGCGGTGGTCACTGCATCGCCCGCGCGCGGCGCGCTGTTTCGCGCGGATGCGACATACCTGATCAGCGGTGGACTGGGCGGCTTCGGGCTCGCCACCGCCGCATGGATGATGTCGGAGGGCGCGCGACACTTCGCGCTCACCGGACGTCGTGGCGCCGAGGGCGACGCGGCAGGACGCGTGCAGTCGTTGCGCGAGGGTGGTGCGCGAGTCGAAGTCATCAGCGCCGACATCAGCCGCGGGGGCGATGTGCGACGTGTCCTCGACGCCATACGCGCCACCATGCCGCCGCTGCGCGGGGTGATTCACGCGGCGATGGTGCTTGACGATTCGGCGATCGTGGACCTTGATCGCGCGCGGCTGGAGCGTGTGATGGCGCCGAAGATGTCGGGTGCGTGGCACCTGCATCGCGAAACGCTGGACGATCCGCTCGACTGCTTCGTGTTGCTCTCGTCGCTCACGGCGTTGTTCGGCAATCCGCTGCAGGCCAATTACGCGGCGGCCAATGCCTTTCTCGACGCGCTCGCGCACGAACGACGTGCGCTGGGCCGACCGGCGCTCTCCATCAACTGGGGTCCACTCGCGGAAGTCGGCTACGTGTCACGGCACCGCGACGTCGCGGACTATCTGGACCGGTTGGGCTATCTCGCCTTCAGTCCCGCGCAGGCGTTCGAGGTGCTCGGTACGCTGTTGCGACGGGAGACGACGCAGTTGATGGCGGCGCGCATCGACTGGGTGCGCTGGTCGCGCTCGTCGCAGACGGCCGCGGCGTCGGCAATGATGCGGTACGTGACACCGGCGGTCGGTGCCGATGGTGCGATCGGCGCTGGCGACGCGGGGAAGTCCGGTGGCGGCTCGCTTCGTACGGTGCTGCTCGCGGCGTCTTCCGAAGAGCGGGTTGCGCGTGTGATCAGCTTCCTGCGCGAGAAGGTGGCGAAGGTCCTGGGGCTCTCGGCCGCGAAGCTCGATGACAATCGTGCGCTGACGGAGCTCGGTTTCGATTCGCTGATGGCGGTCGAGCTGATGACGGTGCTGCGCGTGGAGGTGGGTGTGGAGCTGGCGGCGGTGAAGTTGCTGCAAGGCATCAGCATTGCCGAACTCGCGGCGCAGGTGCTGGAGCAGGTTGGTTCCGCGGTGCCGGTTGCTGCTGCCGGAGATGCCGTGCCGCCGGGCGACGCGACGGTGGACGTCGCCGTTGAGGCAGGTGTCGTTGCGGGTGTGGTGGCGTGGGGGCCCCCCCCCAACAACGAATTTACGCCTTCACCAGTGCCGCCCCACCACCAGAACGGCGCACACGCCATCATTCCGCCGCCCGCCCCATTTCCTTTGAACGGCGCGGCAGCCGCGCCCGCGCCCGCGAACGAACCGTCTCGCTACGCCACGCTCGACTACTCACGCTGGAGCACTGGCCAACGCGCCATCAAGACCGCCGTGACCGTCGCCATGCGGACGCTGAGCACCATCCACGTCGACGGCCTCGAGAACCTGCCACGCACCGGCGGCTGCCTCCTCGCCATCAACCACCTCAGCATGACCGACGGCCCGGTGATCTTCTCACTGCTGCCGCGTCGCACCGTGATGTTCGCGTCGATTCACCTGCGCCGTTCGGCGTTCATGCACTGGATCCTCTCCGACATGGGCGACGCCATCTATGTACGCCGCGGCGAGGGTGACACCGACGCATTGGAGAGCGGCCTGGCCGTGCTGCGTGCCGGCGGACTCCTCGGCATTGGACCCGAGGGGACGCGAAGCCCAGCGGGCCTCGCGCGCGGTCACACCGGCATCGCGTACCTCGCGACGCAAGCGAAGGTGCCCGTCGTACCGCTGGCCGCGTGGGGACAGGAGAAGATCCCCACACACCTGCGCGCGCTGCGTCGCGCGCCGGTGCACGTGCGCATCGGCGCGCCGCTCTACTTCACGGACGCAGCGCCAAACGCCGCGCGGCTGCGCGACGTCACCGACCAGGTGATGCGAGCGATTGCCGGGTTGCTGCCGCCGGAATACCAGGGGGTGTACCGCCCTGGCTGAACGCGGGCATCACCTGTTCCGCGAATGTTCGGAGCGACCGCATAACGATTTCCTGCGGAACGGTGCCCATCTGCATCACGAGGATGAGCTCATCTACGCCGGCCGCGGCAAAGCGCGCGACACTCGCGCGCGCGGCGGCGGGATCGCCAATGACGGACACCAGCTGCGCGCCAGGGCGGGTGCGGCTCGCCATCGCGTCGTCGAGCTCTGACGCCGTCAGCAGATTTCTATTGATGTCCAGCTCGCCCACGACACGCGTCGGCGAGAAGAAGTACGTCCCGAGTCCCTCGCTGAAGAAACGCGCGCCGCGAAAGCCGTACGCGCACGCCTCGCGGTCGTCGTCCAGGACGAGCGCCGTGGGTGTGCAGGCGAAGCGGTTGTTGAGGCGGCGTCCGGTCGCCGTCGACGTCGCGATGGCCGAACGATAGGCCTGCACCTTCTCGGCGAGGTACTCGTCGGTGCCGGCGGAGAAATTCAGCGACCCAACGCCGAGCGACCCCGCGAGCACGACCGACTCCATGCGCGAGCATGCCGCGAAGATTGGCGGGTGCGGCCGCTGCACCTGCTTCGGGATCACGGGCGTCGGCGGGATGTGGTAGTGCGTGCCCTCCCACTCGAAGACGTCGGACGCCCACATCCGCGGAATCATCTCGAGCGCCTCGCGCCACTCGCTGTCCAGCTGCTCGCGATTCACCTCGAAGGTGCCTTGCTCGGTGCGCGACGCGCTCTTGCCGGAACCCCAGTTCACGCGACCGCCGCACAGGATGTCCAGCACCGCGACCCGCTCCGCCACGCGCAACGGATGGTTGTAGCGATGCGGCGTGAGCGTCACCGCATGTCCGAGGCGGATGCGCTGCGTTCGCGCGGCGATGAAGGCGAGCAGGACCTCGGGCGCCGAACAGTGCGAGTACTCGTAGAGCCCGTGGTGCTCCACGGCCCAGACGCAATGGTATCCCAGCTCGTCGGCCAGCGTGGCCTGCGCCACCGCATCGTGGAACGCTTGCCGCTCGGCGGCAGGTGTGGGGGACGCAATCTGGATCTCGATGAGGATGGAAAAGTCCATGCAGTCTCGCTGGAGAAGTGACGCTGGTATCGAGCGCGGAGGTTGAGCGAGCGAGCGCGGTGTCGCAAGCATCACACTCGCGAATGCACGAACGCGTCCACATATTCGCGCCTCGCCGTGTCCAATCGGCACGGTCGTGATGAACGCAAAGGAGGCAACAGTGCAGTCAGTAAGCTACGACGCGATCGTGGTGGGCTCCGGAATCTCCGGAGGATGGGCAGCGAAGGAGCTCACCGAGAAGGGTCTTCGCGTCCTCATGCTCGAGCGCGGTCGCGACGTCGAGCACATCAAGGACTACCTCAACGCCACCAAGGCGCCGTGGGAGTATCTCCACCGCGGCGGCCGTACGAAGGCGATGGAAGAGGAGTATCAGGTGTTGAAGCGTGACTACCCGCTCAACGAAAAGAATCTCTCTTTCTGGGTGAACGACAAGGAGTCGCCGTACACGGAGACGAAGCGCTTCGACTGGTATCGCGGGTACCAGGTCGGCGGTCGCTCGCTCATGTGGGGCCGCCAGAGCTACCGTCACGGCGACCTCGACTTCGACGCAAACCTGAAGGAAGGCGTCGCCATCGACTGGCCGATTCGCTACAAGGACATTGCCCCGTGGTACGACAAAGTCGAGCGGCATGCCGGCATCGCCGGTTCGCGTGACGGACTCGCGCAGCTCCCCGATGGACAGTTCCAGCCGGCCATGCCGCTCAACTGCGGCGAGGAGATGGTCGCGGGCAAGCTGCACAAGGCGTTCGACGGCAAGCGCCGCCTGATTCCGGGCCGCGTCGCGAACCTGAGCAAGGCGCTGGACGGTCGCAACGCCTGCCAGTACCGCAATGCGTGCTGGCTCGGCTGTCCGTACGGTGCCTACTTCAGCACGCAGTCCTCCACGCTTCCCGCCGCGATGAAGACCGGCAAGCTGACACTCAAGCCCTGGTCCATCGTCACGGAAATCATCTACGACAAGAGCACGAAGAAGGCGACCGGCGTGCGCGTGCATGACGCGACGAACGATCAGATGACGGACTACTCGGCCAAGGTGATCTTCGTGTGCGCCTCGACCATCAACTCCACGTGGCTGCTCATGCGCTCCGCCACGGACGTGTGGCCCGGTGGCCTGGGCAGCAGCTCCGGTGAGCTCGGGCACAACCTCATGGACCACCACTTCCGGTGTGGCGCTGAGGGATCGCTCGAAGGCATGGAGGACAAGTACTACTACGGCCGCCGCCCAACGGGCTTCTACATCCCGCGCTATCGCAACCTGTTTGGCGACAAGCGGGACTATCTCCGTGGCTTTGGCTACCAGGGCAGTGCGAGCCGCGACGGGTGGTCGCGCGCCGTGAAGGAGCTCGGCGTGGGTGCGGGGTTCAAGGACCAGATGGCGATGCCTGGCTCGTGGTCCATCGGCGCGACGGCCTTTGGCGAGATGATGCCGGTCCACGAGAACAAGATCTCGCTCGACACCGAGAAGAAAGACAAGTGGGGGCTCCCAGTCATCAAGATCGATTGCGCGACGGGTGAGAACGAAGCGCGCATGCGCAAGGACATGATCAACGACATGGCCGAGATGCTCGAGCAGACGGGCGTGAAGCGCGTGAAGACGTACGACAACGAGTACTTCCCCGGCATGGGCATCCACGAAATGGGCACGGCGCGCATGGGCCACGATCCCAAGACGTCGGTGCTGAATGCGAACAACCAGGTGTGGGACGCGCCGAATGTCTTCGTCACCGACGGCAGCTGCATGACGTCAGCCGCCTGCGTGAACCCGTCGCTGACCTACATGGCGCTCACGGCACGCGCCGCGGACTTCGCGGTGAAAGAGCTCAACCGCCGCAACCTCTGACCCGGAGACAGACAATGACAATCGACACGGAGCAACTCCGGCTCATCAATCGACGCGAAGCCATCCGGCGCGTGAGCGCACTGCTCGGCGGCGTGGCGTTCGTTGGCGGAACGAGTCTACTCACCGCGTGCGAAAAGGCGCCGGCGACGACCGATGGAGTGCCGGGCGCGTTCACCCCTGAAGACGTCGCATTCCTCGACGAGATCGCCGAGACCATTCTCCCGGAGACGAAGACGCCGGGCGCCAAGGCGGCGAAGACCGGCGCGTTCATGGCGCTGATGGTCACGGACGGCTACAGCCCGGACGACCAGAAGATCTTTCGCGACGGGATGCGAAAGGTCGACGACGCGACGAAGAAGGCGCACAACGTCGCCTTCATGGCGGCCACGCCAGAGCAGCGCCTCGCGGTGCTCACCGTGCTGGATCGCGAGCAGAAGACATTTACGGATGCGCGCGAGAATGCGCAGCGGAAAAAGCGTGGCCTCGCACCGATGCCGGCAAGCGCGGGCGTCCCGGGCGAAGCGCACCTGCCAAACGAGCGCAAGGATGCCGGCACGGGTGGCGAGTCGAGCGGTGCCGCGGCGATCACGGCGGACGCGCCCTCGCACTACTTCCGCATGATGAAGGAACTCGCGCTGCTCGGCTATTTCACGTCGGAGATCGGGTACACCAAGGCGATGCGCTATCAGGAGTCGCCGGGCCGCTTCGATCCGTGCGTCCCGTACGTTGCCGGCGAGACGGCATGGGCGCCGCATGCGTGAGGGCACGGCGGTGAGGACGGCGGTGTTCGCCATGCTGTCCGTCCTTACTGCCTGCGACCGGGCTGCCGCACCAGCCACGGATTCGGCTGCGGCAGCCACGACGCCGGACTCCGTGATTCATCCGGCCTGGTCGCGGAATGCGGTCATCTACGAAGTGAACGTGCGCCAATTCACGCCCGAGGGCACGCTCGCCGCGCTCCAGCAGCACCTCCCGCGTCTCGATGAACTCGGCGTCGACATCCTGTGGCTGATGCCGGTGCAGCCGATCGGCGTCAAGAACCGGAAGGGCGTGCTCGGGAGCTACTACTCCATCGCGAACTACACGGCGATCAATCCGGAGTTTGGCACGACGGCGGACTTCAAGGCGTTCGTGAACGCGGCGCACGAGCGCGGCCTCAAGGTGCTGCTCGACTGGGTGCCGAATCATACCGCGTTCGATCATCCATGGATCACGCAGCACAAGGACTACTACGTCACCAAGCCGGACGGGACGATCAGCAACGCGCGCGACAACGAAGGCCGCGAAACCGACTGGACCGACGTCGCGGAGTTGAACTACGACAACCCGGACATGCGGCGCGCGATGCTCGCGGACATGCGCTGGTGGATCGACTCCACCGGGATCGACGGCTTTCGCGCTGACGTCGCCGGCGGCGTGCCCGATGACTTCTGGCGCGACGCGCGCAAGGCGCTCGTCGCTGCCAAACCGGACGTGTTCCTCCTCGCCGAGGCGGAGGCACCGAAGTACCACACGATCTTCGACATGACATACGGGTGGGAGTTCCATCACCTGCTGAACGAGGTTGCGAAGGGCAAGACGAAGACGACGGCGCTCACCTCCTACTTCCACAAGCAGGACAGCACGTACGGCCGCGACGCGTACCGGATGTACTTCACCAGCAATCACGACGAGAACAGCTGGCAGGGCACCGAGTTCGAGCGCATGGCCGCGAATCATTTTCCGGCCTTCGTGCTCGCCGCCACGGTGCAGGGCTCCATGCCACTGCTTTACACGGGCCAGGAAGTGAGCATGAAGAAGCGGCTTCGCTTCTTCGAGAAGGACACGGTGGACTGGAACGGTCCGTCGCTCGCGCCATTCTACAAATCCGTCTTCGAGCTCAAGCACACGCAGCCCGCCCTCGCCAACGGCGCGGCGGGTGGTGCGCAAACGCGCCTCGATACGAAGGACAGCGCGAGCGTCTACGCGTTTACGCGCACGCAAGGGGCGAACACGGTGCTCGTGGCGGTGAACTTCGGCGCCAGGTCTGCGCCGGCCGAGTACCGCGGCCTGACGAAATCAGGCGAGTACACCGACTGGTTCTCCAAGGCGAAGGTGCCACTCGGCGCGCAGGGCCGCCTGGATATTCCCGCGCATGGGTATCGCATCCTGGTGCGGTGATTCCGGTTTGCGCTTTGCACAGTCGTCGGACGTGTATTCGCCATTCAAAAGCGCGAAATCGGATCTGACGGATGCGTCGGAAACTGCCGGATCAAACCGAGCCCCAAAAGAGTTCCCGCGGTACCCGGCAGTTTCCGTGGCATCCGTCAAATGTGAAACCACGCTTTTCCGTGGTTCCGTGGTTCCGTGGTGTCGTAGTCGCAGATCGCGCTACCGCCTGAGCATCGCCCGCGCGAACTGCACCGCGAGGTCGGTCGTGCTCCATAGCTGCACGTCAGACCCCGATCCGTACCGAATGGGCATCACGCGCCCGTCGCGCACTTCATAGCTCCACAGCTCGCTGTGGAACCCCGACGCCTCCACGGCGTGCAACACCGTATCGATCGCGGACCGCAACTCGCGTACGGAAGGATCGAGCGGCGGAATCCCTCGTGCGGACGCGATGCGATTCATCGCGCCGATGAGGAACAGGTTGTTCTCGCGGCCCCACACGACCTTCGGTCCGTGATAGCGATCGCGCTCGAAGTCCGCCCAGATGTTGGGGGAGGCGAAACCATCACTCGCCACCACCGGCCCGACCCCGTGCACGAGCAGGCCCACCGGATACGGACGAGTGAACAGCCGCACGTCGCGCATCACGTCCTGCCATCCGTCAGGAGCACTCGCCGCCTCGGGGGTCGGCCCACCGGACACGCGGACATCGCCGAGAAAGAGTCGTGTCGCAACGTCACTGCTCGCGACGGCGATCGGTCGTCCATCCGCATCGAGCGACAGGGCGAGGAAGGAGAGCGAATCGGCATCGGCACGCGTGCGTGCGACGACGTCCGTCCAGTAACGGCGCTCCTCCGTCGACATGGCCGCGAGACGTGCCGCCGTGCGCGCGCGCACCTCAGCCGCCGAGCGCCGCACGACGAAGTGGCGCTCGGCGCCGCGCCATGCGAGCAACGCCTGCTGCAGCAACCGCGGGTCGCGTGCGTAGCGCCCAAGCGGTGACGTCGTGGCGACAGAAGCGGTCGAGATGCCAAGGCGCTTCAGCGCGTCGAGGATGCGTCCCAACGACTCGAGCGCATGCGGCGCCCATACCGCGTTCACGTCCATCGCGTAGCGCCCGCCCGCGTACCCAACGTTGCTGTCGCGCCAGCTCTGCGCCGCCCATCGTCCGGAATCGCGCGGTGCAAACGAGATGAGGTTCTGCGCGACCGGACTCGCGGCATACGGCGCCGTCGCGCGCGCAACCAGTGCGAGCTCGCGCAGCAGCCGCGCCACGCGCGTCTCGCCCGCATCCGACCGGTCGAGCAGGAACGCACGCGTGCGTGCGGCCGGCACCGACGGATCCGTGAGCCACCGCGCGACGACGATGGGGAACTGGTACTCCGCGTCGATCATGTGGTAGTTCTCGCGCACGCGGCGCACATCGCGCAGCACCGCGCGGGCACGCACGAGCAGGCTGTCGGGACGGCCGGATCTCGACCATGCGTCGATGAGCGCGGCGTATTCGCTCGCCGCTTCGCGCATCGCCTGGCCGCCCATGGCCTCCTCGTGGCTGACGCGCCCATCCGCATTGAGCTTGCGGAGCACGCTCGCGATCACGAACTCGTACATCTCATCGCGCCAGACGGGTTTCATCATCAGCGCCGTCATGAGCATGTCGCGCCCGAAGTACGTCGCGTATGTGGGCAGGCCGGCCATCAGCTTCTCGCGCGACGCCAACAGCTCCAGTCCCCGCACCTGGCGCTCGAGTCGCCGCGCCCGGAGCGCGGGCGGACTCGCCGCATCCGCTCGCGCGCCATCCGTCCGCGCCGTGGCGAGGAACGCAAGGAAGCGCGCATTGAAGATCTGCCCGCGCGTCAACGGCGTGAGCGCTTTACCGCTCGTCGTGATGCGCACGGTGAACGGGATGCGATCGCCCGACCGCGCGCGAAGTGACACGGAGTCGCCCTCGATCACGACGCCGACGCGGCGCGGATCGGTGCGCAGCTCCAGCAGCAGCGTGTCGAGGCCGTCGAGCGCGGGCTGCGCGACGCGTGTCACCCACGCCGCGCCCTCCGCCCGAGAGGTGATCACCGGTCGCAGGCGCGCGCGCAGCGCGTCCATGCTCGCCGCGTGCAGGAGCGACACCTGTCGTTTGTGTTCACTCGGTGCGAGCGTCGCCAGCGCGGCGAGCAGGCGATCGAGCTCCGGCAGCGTGTATGGCGCGTTCGCGAACGGCGTCTTCTGCCGGTTCGCATACTGAAGGTCGCGCTCCACACGCATGGAGCCGAGCAGGAACCAGCCGATGTCGACGCGTGCGTCGTGTGCGACGAGGTCGTGCTCGAGCGTGCGCGTGCGCCCCGCTCGCGAGACGAGCGCACCGGGACCATCCCATTCGAGCCGCGCCGCGCGTCCACCAGCACCGCGCGCCGTGAAGCCGAGACTTTCGTCCTCGGCGTCGGCCCAGAGGTGGACGACGCGGTCTGCACGCGCGTCGAGATAGATCTGGACGGTGTTGCCACCCGCGTCGCGAAAGAGCCTTGTCTGGTAGCCGAGGTACGCGGCGCTGTCATCCAGGCCGCGCTCGGGGAAGGAGAGCACCGGCAGCGTGCGCAGTGCGGGGGCGGCAAGCTGGGCCGCGAATGCGAGCACGAGCAATCCCATCGTCGGCGTCCGGTCAGCGTTTCGCGCGCCGCCTGGCCGCGGCGACGCGCGTCGCCACGGATCCCAGCTCGACGAGCGTGGTGCGGATGCGCACGTCCATCATGGCGTCCGAGTTGTGCTCGATCATGCCGATGAGAATATGCGCCGTGCGTTCGCCCACCTCGATCCCCGAATGGCGAAGGTGCGTGACGTTCGGATGGAGGAACGAAGGCGCCTGTCCGTCGCTGATCGAGAGCAGGGAGACGTCCTCCGGAATGTTCCTTCCCCGCTTGTTCAGCAAATGGTGCGTGTGCACCAGCAACTCGTCGGTCATCGTGAAGATGGCGGTGAGGTCGGGATGCGCCGTGAAGGCGCTGTTCAGTTGCTCCTCCAGCTCCGAGATCATGGCGACGTTGAGGATCTGCGTTTCGGCGAGTGGAATGGCGAGGTCACTGTGCGCTCGGCGGAAGCCCTTGAGGCGGAGGGCGCTGATGCGCTGCCGTGGGTCGCCGAAAATGCCGATGCAGCGTGTGTGCCCGCGCTCGAGGAGGTAGCCCGCGGCTTCGCGTCCCGCTTCCTGGTCGTCGATGGTGATGGTCGTGTGCTTCACCGTCTCGATGGTCTTGTCCAGCAGCACGACCGGGATGCCGCAGTCCTGGAGCACGTCGAGGTGCTGGAGGTTCACGGTCTCGGACGAGAGCACGAGGAGCACGCCGTCGGCGGAGAGGTGGGTGCAATATTCGACGAGGCGCCGTTCCTGAACGATGGAGTTGTCGGACTGGAAGACGATGAGCGAGTAGTCGTTCTGCTGGACGACGCGGTTGATGCCGGTGATCATCGAGGGAACGAAGAACATGTTCATCTCGGGGACGATCAGGGCGATGAGACGGGAGTGCTTGGCGCGCAGGTACTTGGCGCGATAGTTGGGGATGTAGCTGAGTGCCTGGGCGACTTCTCGGACGCGGGTCTTCGTCTCGCCGCTGATGTCTGGGTGGTCTGCGAGGGCGCGGGAGACGGTGGCCAAAGACAGGCCGACCTTTCTCGCGATGTCCTTGAGCGTGACGCGATGACCCGCCATGTATGCCCCCGAGAAGGCTCTGAAGTCGCAATAGTTGCGCAACCGATTGCGGAATGTATTGCGTGTTGCTGCACTTGTCCTGTCTCGGCCCTGACGCTAGTAAAGAGGCATTGAAAAGCCGTCGCTAGGCGGCTTTCGGTTGACAGCGGGACAAATGCAGGGGAGTTTTTGCACGAACTTTTGCAGGAACAGCGATGCCGCTGTGACGTTCGCTCGTGAGGCCGGGTGGTGGACTAGGGCGGCACCGATGCGGACGCAGTCCGAATCCGGCTATTTGTAACGCCGGCATTCAAAATGTCGTGACCGTCGGCCGCCCATCGCACACACGATGCACTCCGGCCGTTGTTCGAGAGCGATTCCTCGTTCCACTTGGAGGCAGACGAATGGCAGTCACACGATGTGCGCTGGCCGCGGTCCTTGGCGGCTTGTTGCTCGCAGCGCCGCTCGCAGCGCAGGGCGGGACCGGCATCGTCTCGGGGCGCGTCCTCGATTCGGCGTCGCGTCAGCCCCTCTCCGCCGTCAGCGTCCGCATCAACGGCACCACCCTTGGCGCGCTCAGCAGGGCCGACGGCGCCTACAGCATCGCCGGTGTGCCCGCGGGCACGCAGCAGGTGCGCGCGACGCGCATCGGCTTCGCAGCCTCGGTGCGCAGCGTCAGTGTATCGAGCGGCGGCACCGTGTCGGTGGACTTCGCGATGACCGCGCAGGCCGCGGTCCTCAGCGAGATGGTCGTCACGGGCTACGGCACGCAACGGCGTGAGTCGATCACCGGCTCGGTCGCCACGGTGGATGCCGAGCAGGCCAACGTCGGCGTCATCACCAACGCCAACCAGATGCTGCAGGGACGCGTGGCTGGTCTTGCCATGACGACCAACAATGGCGAGCCCGGCGGCGGTGCGCAGATCCGCATCCGCGGTGGCACCTCGATCAGCGCGAGCAATGATCCGCTGTACGTCATCGACGGCGTGCCACTCCAGAACGAAGGAGCCGTCGCCGGCGCGACCGGCATGATCGGCGTCAACCCCGCGCTGGGGCGCAGCCCGCTCAACACCATCAATCCGAGCGACATCGAGTCGATCACGGTGCTCAAGGACGCATCGGCCACGGCCATCTACGGCAGCCGCGGCGCCAACGGCGTCATCCTCATCCAGACGCGCCGAGGCATGAGCCGCCGCGCGAGCGTGGACTATGACACCTATATCGCGACGTCGGCCCCGGCCAAGAGCCTCAAGCTCCTCACCGGGGACCAGTATCGCTCGTTCGTCCAGGAGCAGGTGACCAAGGGCACCCTGCCGCAGAGCCAGCTCGCCGGCCTCGGCACGGCGAACACGGATTGGGAGGATGCGCTCACGCGCAATGGCGTGGCGTCCAACCACAACCTGTCGTTCGCCGGTGGCTCCGAGGCGACGACGTACCGCGCCTCGCTCAACTACTTCGACCAGACCGGCGTCGTTCAGGGCAATGGCCTCACGCGGTACCAGGGCCGCCTCAATGCCCAGCATCAGGCGCTGGATGGCAAGCTCGGCCTCGGGCTGACGCTTACGGCGTCACGCGTGAAGAATCAGTACATCGCGATGGAGAATGGCGGCGGATTCACCGGCGGCGTGTTCACGAACATGGCGATCTTCAACCCGACGCGCCCCGTGACGGACCCGACCACCGGCAAGTACTACGAGATCGGCACCGGCGCACAGGGCGTACGCAACCCGGTGGCACTGGTGAACCAGATCGAGGACGGGGCGCCGGAGAATCGCGTGCTCGGCAACATGACCGGCTCGCTCCAGCTTCATCCGACGCTCGTCGCGCAGACGACCGTCGGCGTTGACTACACGAACGCCGTCCGTCAGACGTACTTCCCGATCGTCAATCCCATCGGCGCGGCCTTCAACGGGCTCGCCCGCCAGGCTGAGCGCAGCATCCAGAACCTGAACTTCCAGCAGTTGCTGACCTTTACGCCGACGATCAGCACCACGCATTCGCTCGACCTCGTGGGCGGGTACGAGTACAGCGACTTCAACAACCGTGGCTTCGAAGTCATCGCGCAGGGGTTCATCACCGACGTCTTCTCCTTCAACAACCTCGGCGCCGGCACGCAGGCGGGTGCACCCGCGCCGGTGTCGTACATCCAGGAGAGCCAGCTCGTCTCGTTCTTCTCTCGCGCGAACTACAGCATCGCCGACAAGTACTTCCTCACCGGCGTGATTCGTCGCGACGGGTCGTCCAGGCTGGCGGAAGGCAACAAGTGGTCGGTGTTCCCCGCGCTGTCTGCGTCGTGGCGCATCAGCAACGAAGACTTCATGCGCAACGGTCGTTTCTCCAGCCTCGCGCTGCGTGCAGGCTGGGGCCGGCAGGGCAACCAGGCCGTGCAGCCGTACGCCACGCAGTTGCTGCTTCGCGCGGACAATGGCGCCAAGTATCCGTTCGGTTCCACGGTCACGACTGGTCTCGCCGCGGGCCAGGTCGCCAATCCGGATCTCCGCTGGGAGACGGCCGAGCAGACCAACGTCGGTCTCGACTGGGGTATCCAGAACGACCGCTTCACCGGCGTCATCGATGTCTACCAGAAGACGACCAAGGATCTGCTGCTCACCGTACCGGTGCCACAGCCCGCGGTCGTCGACAGCCGCATCGAGAACATCGGCTCGGTTCGCAACCGTGGCATCGAGGCGACGATCGAGGCGCGACTCATCGAGTCCGGGAACAAGACGCTGTCGTCCGGTTTGATTTTCTCGGTCGAGCGGAACGAAGTGCAAAGCCTCGGAGAGGGCCGCGAGTTCATCATTACCGGTGGCGTCTTCGGGCAGGGGCAGTCGGGCCGATTCGGCCAGCGCCTTATCCCGGGCCAGCCGCTGGGAACGTTCTGGGGCCCGCAGTTCATCGAGGTGGACCCCGCGGGCAAGCAGGTCTTCAGCTGCGTTACGGGCAGTGTGGGCTGCGTGGGCGGCAGGACGTTCTCTCCGACGGGTGCCGACGAAGCCATCATCGGCAACGCGAACCCGGCGTTCAGCATCGGATTCCACTCCAACGGCACGATGGGCAAGTTCGACGCGAGCTGGAACTGGCGCGGTGAGTTCGGGCGCGAGGTGTTCAACAACACGGCGCTGGTTTACTCCACGAAGGGCAATGCGAAGCAGGACCGCAACTTCCTGGCGTCGGCGCTGACGGATCCCATCGGCATCAGCGAGCCGTCCATCTACTCGTCGCGCTGGATCGAGAACGGCCGCTTCATCCGCCTCCAGAACGCCACGCTCGGCTATGCGTTCACATTGCCGACGCGCGTGGGCGGTGGGCGCACGGTTCGCGCGTACCTCTCGGGCGACAACCTCCTCCTCTTCACGCCCTACTCGGGGTATGACCCGGAAGTGTTCGTCTCCTCTGGCGTGGCATCGCGCGGCATCGACTACCTGACGTACCCACGCGCGCGCACCTTCACCGCCGGCGCACGGATTCAGCTGTGACCCGACGCGACCCAGGGCTTACTCATCCACGAACACGGACGCATATGACCACGACTTTCTTCAAGAGGTCGATTGGGATCACGCTCAGGCTGCTGCTGCTCGTGCCGGCGTTGACGGTGTTTCACGCCTGCACCAACCTGACCGAGATCCCCAAGGACGCGCTGACCCCGGACAACGCGTTCAAGACGGAGACGGAAGTACTCGCCGGCGTCGCCAGCGTGTACTCCGGCCTGCGCGGCACGCTGTGGGGCTGGTACAACCTCAGCGAGATCACCACGGACGAGCTCATCGTCCCCACACGCGGCAACGACTGGTACGACAACGGTCGTTGGCTGGAGATCCACAAGCAGGAATGGACGGCGAACTCCGGTTCCGCGCTGGACGACATGAACGGCACCTGGAACACGCTCTTCAGCGGCGTCGCGAAGGCCAACCTGATGATCGACGTGATCGGCAAGGCTGGCGGCGCGAACAAGGACGCAACGCTCGCTGAGCTGCGGACGCTGCGCGCGTGGTACTACTACATGCTGATGGACTTCTTTGGCGGTGTGCCACTCGTGACCACCACCGCGGTGGGGACCAACGCCCGTGCCTCGCGCGATTCTGTCTTCCGCTTCATCGAGGCGGAGCTCAACGCCAGCCGCGCTGCGCTGACGGAGAGCTGGCCTGCCGAGATGAAGGGCCGCGTAACCCGCGGCGCCGCCGACGCGATCCTCGCCAGCCTGTATCTCAACGCGCAGGTGTACTCGGGCTCGGTGACGGCAGCAGGGCTCACCAAGGGCGCGGCACGGTGGCAAGACGCCATCACCGCCGCAGACCGCGTGATCAACTCGGGCAAGTACACGCTCGCCACGGACTGGAAGAAGAATTTCTCCACCGACAATGACGACTCGCCGGAGAACATCTTCTATATCGCCAACACCGCGCTGTCGCCGGGCCTGGGCATGAGCATTCCGATGCGCGGCCTGCACTACAACATGCTCTCGCCCGAACCGTGGAACGGCTTCGCCACGCTGGCCGAGACGTACCGCTCGTTCAACCCGGCCGACAAGCGCCGCGACATCTTCCTCGTGGGCCAGCAGTTCAGCTACAACACGGGTCTCGCGGTGAAGGATCGCTCGGGTAATCCGCTCATCTTCACGGACACCATCGGCGACGCCACCAAGGCGGCGGAGAATGAAGGCGCGCGGCTGATGAAGTTCCCGCCCCTCGCCTCGGCGCCAAATGGCGATTCACACCCGAACAACTTCCCGTACTTCCGCCTCGCCGAGATGTACCTGATCAAGGCGGAAGCACAGAACGAGCTCGGGCAGACGGCCGCGGCCATCACGCAGATCAACATCGTGCGCAACCGCCACTTCACGCCGCCGCAGCCGTTGGCGGCCGGCCTGACGCAGGCGCAGGTTCGCACGGCGCTCGTCGATGAGCGCCTGTTCGAGCTCGCGGGTGAAGCCAAGCGTCGACAGGATCTGATCAGGGCTGGACGGTTCACCGAGGCCCGCCGCTTCAAGGGTGCTCGCGAGCCGTACCGCATCCTGTTCCCGATTCCGTCCACGCAGCTCCAGACGAACCCCTTGCTGGTGCAGAACGCCGGCTACTAGCCGCGCACGCAGTTTCCTCGTCGCGCCATAGCCTGTCCCTCATGGGGCAGGCTATGGGTGCAGATGGACCGGCCGTCGCTCGGCGTGCAGATTCGCCAGAGGCCATCGATGCACGTCGCATCTCTCCCGTCGCTCCCCCACGCAGCATGAATTCAGTCCCTGCCACTCGGTCACGGCGCCTGCTTCAGGCGTTATGGCTCGTTGCCGCCATTCCAGCCTGCTCCGGCACCAATGAGGGCGCTGACGTGGTCCAGGCGGGTGCAGACCTCGTTACGGGCAACCAGCTCTTCACTCGGCTGCCATCGAGCGCCACGGGCGTGCGATTCGAGAACCGGCTGACGGACGGGAAGGACCTCAACGTCTTTGCCTATCGCAACTATTACAACGGCGGCGGAGTCGCCATCGGCGACCTCAATGGCGACGCGCGTCCCGAGATCGTCCTCGTCGCCAATCAGGGCGGCCCGCGTCTCTTCCTCAACCAGGGCACGTTCCGCTTTCGCGACGTCACGAAGGCAGCGGGACTCGATGGCAGCGACGATCTCTGGAGCACGGGCATCACCTTCGCTGACGTGAACGGCGACGGCCGTCTCGACATCTACATCTGTCATGCGGGCACAGGGACCGACGCGCAGCGCGCCAACGCGCTCTGGATCAACGACGGCGTGGACGACGACAGCATTCCGACGTTCACGGAGAAGGCCAAGGAGTACGGCCTGGAAGACGGCGGCTACTCCACCCAGGCCGCGTTCCTCGACTACGATCGCGATGGCGACCTGGACCTGTTCCTCATCCGCAATTCACCGCGGCCGGTGAGCAGCTTCGGGCTCCGCAACATGCGCAACGTGCGCGACCCCAATGGCGGCGCGAAGCTCTACCGCAACGACGGCGCGAGGTTCACGGACGTCAGCGCCGCGGCTGGCATCCACAGTCCCGAGATCGCCTTCGGACTCGGGGTGGCCGTGGGCGACCTGAACAGCGACGGGTGGCCCGACATCTACGTCGCCAATGATTTCTTCGAGCGTGACTACCTGTACGTGAACGCGAAGAACGGCACCTTCACCGAGGCGCTCGACACGCAGATGCCCGTGCTCAGCTACTTCTCCATGGGCATGGACCTCGGCGACCTGAACAACGATGGATGGCCGGAGATCTACACGACTGACATGCTCCCGGAGGACGAGTACCGCCTCAAGACGACCACGATGTTCGAGGGATGGGACAGCTTTCAGGCCAAGGTGCGCAACGGGTATCACTACCAGCTGATGCGCAACATGCTCCAGCGCAACAACGGCGACGGCACGTTTACCGACGTTGGCCAGATGGCGGGAGTGGCGCGGACCGACTGGAGTTGGAGCGCCCTCATCACCGATCTCGACCTCGATGGGCTGAAGGACATCTTCGTCACCAACGGACTGGCCAAGGACATCACGTCGCAGGATTACGTCGCCTACCTCGCGAACGACGAGACGATGAAGTCGGTCACGAACGATGGGAGCTCGAAGGTGGACTTCCAGCGACTGACAGACGCGATGAGCTCCACTCCGATCTCGAACTACGCGTTTCACAACCGGGGCGACCTCAAGTTCGCGAACGAAGCCACGTCGTGGGGACTGGACACGCCCGGCTTCTCGAGTGGCGCGGCGTACGGTGACCTCGATGGCGACGGCGCGCCTGACCTGGTCGTCAACAACGTCAACCAGGAAGCGTTCGTCTATCGCAACAATGCGCGCACGCTGCACCCGGCGAACAACTTCCTCCGCGTTGCGCTGGATGGCGACGGAAAGAACCGCTTTGCGATCGGCGCGCGCGTGGTCGTTCATGCGGGCACGAACGCGTTTACGCAGGAGCAGGCGCCCGCGCGAGGGTTCCAGTCCAGCGTGGATTACGTCCTCGATTTCGGCCTTGGTGCGGCCGCAGCCATCGACTCGCTGCGCGTGACGTGGCCCGATGGCCGCGTGAGCGTGCGGCGCGGAGTTGCGCTGAATTCGCTCGCCGTGATGCGCCAGGCCGAGGCCACGCAGCCGCACGCAGTTGCCTCGGCGCCGGTGGGCGAGGCGCCTTTCGCCGACGTCACGGAGCGCATCGCACTCGGCTTCCGTCACCAGGAGAACGAGTTCGTGGACTTCGATCGCGAGCGGCTCATGCCGAAGCTGCTGTCGACCGAAGGTCCCTTCATGGCTGTGGCGGACGTGAATGCCGACGGGCTGGACGACGTGTTCATCGGTGGCGCCAAGGACCAGGCGGGCCAGCTCCTCGTGCAGGACCGCGCGGGTCGTTTTGCGCGCAGCAACGCCGGCCTGTTCGACGCAGACCAGATCTCGGAGGACGTGGGCGCAGTGTTCTTCGACGCCAATGGAGACGGCGCGACGGACCTCTACGTCGTGAGCGGAGGGAGTGAATATTCCGAGGGCGCGTCGGCGCTTCAGGACCGGCTGTACCTGAATGACGGCCGCGGCAAGTTCCGGAAAGCGGTCGGCAGCCTGCCCGACGAAAGCGTGAGCGGCTCGCGTGTCGTGCCCGCTGACTTCGATGGCGACGGCGCGATGGACCTGTTTGTGGGCGGACGCGTGGTGCCGTGGCGGTACGGCACGGACCCCGTCAGCACGCTACTCAGGAACGACGGCAAGGGACACTTTACGGACGTCACGGCGAAGGCGGCACCGGAGCTCGCGAACATCGGCATGGTCACGGACGCCGTGTGGCGCGACGTGGACGCCGATGGTCGTGTGGATCTGGTGGTGGTTGGCGAGTGGATGCCGATCACCGTGTTCCGCAACACCGGCGGCGGCAAATTCAAGCGGGTGGAGGTTCGCGGGTTCGAGAAAAGCCACGGCTGGTGGAATCGCATCGTCGCTGGCGACTTCGATGGTGACGGCCGCGTGGACTTCGTGGTCGGCAACCTCGGACTGAACGGGCGCCTGCATGCGTCGGCGCAGGAGCCAGCGGAGATGTACGTGAAGGACTTCGACGGCAATGGGTCGGTGGAGCAGATGATCACGCTGTACAATGCCGGCGTGAGCTATCCGCTCACGCTGCGCGACGATTTACTGCGGACGCTGCCATCGCTCAAGCCGCGCTTTCCGGGGTACAAGGCGTATGCCCGGCAGAAGATCACGGACATCTTCCCGGCCAGCGACCTTGCCGACGCCGGCCACAAGTACGCCTACACGTTCGCGACGTCGATGGCGCGCAACAACGGCGACGGGTCATTCACGCTGGTCGCCCTGCCCAACGAGGCACAGCTGGCGCCGGTCTACGGCATCATGGCCACGGACGCAGATCGCGATGGTCGCATGGACCTGCTGCTCGCCGGAAACTTCGATGGCTTCAAACCCGAGATCGGACGGATGAGCTCGAGCGACGGACTCTTCCTTCGCAATGAGGGCAAGGGCGCGTTTTCGGCGGTGCGTGCCCGTGAGAGCGGCTTTCGGGTGCCGGGCCAGGCGCGTGACATCCAGCGCCTGCGCACCGCAGATGGAGAGGTGATCATCGTGGCGCGCAACAACGACACGCCGCTGGTGTTTCGCGCTGCGCGACCGGTGCGGCTCGCGCGCAGTGGAGGGAAGTGACATGAGGAAGAACGCACTCGTTGCGACGATGATGGCCATCGTGTTGCTCGTCCCGGTCGGCTGCGCCGTCCTGTCCCGCGACGCCCAGCCTCGGGAGCCCGATGCCGAGCTGTTGCACTCGGCGATGCATCAGCTGAGCAGCGTCATCGTCTACGACATCTTCAGTCCGCCGCAGGCGAGCCGAGTGTACGCGTATGCGAGCGTGGCGGCGTACGAGGTGCTGCGGAACGAGCACCCGGAGTACGCGTCGCTGGCGGGGCAGCTCAACGGATTCGCGTCCATTCCCGCGCCGGACGCGAATGCCGAGATCTCGTATCCGCTCGCCGGCGTGCGTGCGTTCATGAGCGTGGGCAGGGCGATGACCTTCTCGCGCCCGCGCATGGACTCGCTGCGGAGCGCGATGGATGCGCGGATCAAGTCGCGCGGCATGTCGGCAGAGGTGTTCGAGCGATCCATTGCGTATGGGGACACCGTGGCGGCGCGCGTGCTGGCGTGGGCGTCGAAAGATCATTTCGTCCAGACGCGCGGTTACCCGAAGTACACCGTGGTGGCGAAGCCCGGGCTATGGGTGCCGACGCCGCCGGCGTACATGGATGCGGTAGAACCCAACTGGCCCGCACTGCGGCCATTCGTGATGGACAGCGCCGCCCAGTTCAAGCCGCCCGCCCCTCCGCCGTACGACACGACAACAGGCAGCGCATTTTACCGTGACGCGAAGGAAGTCATGGATGCGGTGACGAACCTCACGGCCGAGCAGCGCGCCATCGCGAGCTTCTGGGACTGCAACCCGTACGTGATGCACGTGCGCGGGCACGCGATGTTCGCCACGAAGAAGATCACCCCGGGCGGCCACTGGATGGGCATCGTGGCCATCGCGTCCCGCAAGGCGGACGCGAACCTTGTGCGCTCCGCCGAGGCCTATGCGCGGACGTCCATTGCGCTGGCGGATGCGTTCATCAGCGCGTGGGATGAAAAGTACCGGAGCCGCCTGGTGCGCCCGGAGACCGCGATCAACAGCTTCCTCGATGAGCGCTGGGAGCCGTTGCTCCAGACGCCGCCGTTCCCCGAGTATCCGAGTGGGCACAGCGTGGCGTCGAATGCGGCGGCAACCGTCCTGACGCAGCAGTTCGGCGGCTCGTTTGCCTTCATCGACTCGTCAGAGGTGGAGTACGGACTGCCCGCGCGCTCGTTCACGTCGTTCGAGGCCGCGGCGGCGGAGGCGGCCATGAGCCGTCTCTACGCCGGCATTCATTATCGTCCGGCCATCGAGCATGGGGCGGTGCAGGGGAAGCAGGTAGGTGCGCTGGTGAACGCGCGCATCCGCACCGGACCTGCTTCAGTCGCCGCTCATTGATTCGGCTTCTTCGTCTTGATGACGATCACACCATTGGCGCCGCGCGATCCGTACATCGTGAGCTCAGTGGGTTCCTTGAGCACCTTGATGGTGGCGATATCATAGGGATTGATGCCGGAGAGGCTCCCGCCGGGCCCCGGCTGGATGACGACGCCGTCCACCACGTAGAGCGGTTCGTTGTTCCCGGTGAACGACGACGTGCCACGAATGCGCATCGCGATGGTGCCGTCTTCCGCGCGCGTGACGATCAGCCCGGGCACCTTGTTCTGGAGCAACTGCTCGATGGGGACGTTCGGTGTGCGGTTGACGTCGTCCGCCGTGACCGCTGCGTCGCGCGCCCGGGGGGCGGGAGCCTGCTCGCCCTGGCCAGCCGGCGCTGGGCTGGCGCACGCGGCAGCGAACGTGAGGAGCACGGCAAAACTGGAGCACGAGCGGAGCGTGAAGTAGGTCATGACTGTTCACCGTCCGAATTGGAATCCGCTGCCGAGCGTCGAGATGCACCATCGCTCGACCGCCGGCCTCGGCGACTGCGCGCGCACGTGAAATCGGCGTCGCGGGGCGGTCACAGTCAAGGAGCGTCGCTCGTGGCGCGGGCGCTGGTCGTTGCCACAAGCGTGTGGCTCATGACCGCATGCCGAGGCGCGCAGGAGGCGCCCACGCTGTTCGAACTGCTGCCGCCCGAGGCGACCGGCGTGACCTTCGCCAATACGCTGCCTGAGGACACGACGTTCAACATCCTGAACTACCTCTACTACTACAACGGCGGCGGCGTCGCGGCGGGCGACGTGAACGGCGACGGTCTGCCCGACCTCTACTTCACGTCGAACGTGGGGTCGAACCGGCTGTATCTCAACAAGGGCGACTACACGTTCGAGGACGTGACGTCTCGCGCAGGCGTGGGCGGCGCGGGTGGCTGGACGACGGGCGTGACGATGGCCGACGTGAACGGCGACGGGCATCTCGACCTCTATGTTTCCGGCGTGAGCTACCTGTCGAAGCAGGGGCGCAATGTGCTGTACGTCAACCGGGGCGACGGGACGTTCGCGGACAGCACGAAGGCGCTGGGTCTGGAGCATGTCGGCTACTCCACGCAGGCCGCGTTCTTCGACTACGACGGCGACGGCGACCTCGACATGTACCTGCTGAACCATTCCGTGCATACCGAGCGCACGATCGGCTCGCAGGCGAACCGCACGGAACGACATCCGCGCTCCGGCGACAAGCTGTTTCGCAACGACGGTGGGCACTTCAGCGACGTCAGCGCGGCCGCGGGCATCTACGGTGGCGTGGAAGGGTTCGGGTTGGGTGTCGTCGCCAGCGACCTGAATCAGGACGGCTGTCCAGACCTCTACGTGGCGAATGATTTTCAGGAGAACGACTTCCTGTATCTCAACAACTGCAACGGGACGTTCACCGAGTCGATCACGACGCGCACCGGGCACACGAGCCGCTTCTCGATGGGCGTGGATGCGGCGGACATGAACAACGACGGCCGGCCGGACATCATTGCCGTCGACATGCTGCCCGAGCGTGAGGAGATCCTGAAGACGTCGGCCAGCTCCGAGAGCTTCAACCTGTTCAACGCACGACTGCGCGCGGGCTACCACCCGCAATACGCGCGCAACGCGCTGCAGCTCAATCGGGGTGACGCGACGTTCAGCGACATTGGCTACCTCGCGGGTGTGTCGGCCACTGACTGGAGCTGGGCGCCGCTGTTCGCCGACCTCGACAACGATGGCCGCAAGGACCTGTTCGTGACGAACGGGATCTATCGTCGCCCAAACGACCTGGACTACATCAACTACGTGGGCAACGAGGCGAATCAGGCGTCGCTGGCGCAGGGCATCACGCAGAAGAACATGGCGCTGCTCGGGAAGATGCCGCAGATCCCGCTCGCCAAGTACGCCTTTCGCAACAACGGAAACCTGACGTTCACCAACATGGCCGCGGAGTGGGGACTCGCGCAGAAGGGGTTCTCCAACGGCGCCGTGTATGCCGACCTGAACAACAGCGGCGCGCTGGATCTCGTGGTGAGCAACGTGAACGCACCGGCGTCGATCTACCGGAACCGCGCTCGCGAACGGAACGGCAACCACTCGCTCACCATCACGCTGCGCGGCGCCGGCGCGAACACGTCCGGCATCGGCGCCACGGTGATCGCACGCCACGACAGCACTCGGCAGGTGTTGGAGCAGATGCCGACGCGCGGCTTCCAGTCGTCGGTGGATCCGCGACTGCACTTCGGGCTTGGTGCCGCAACGCGCGTCGATTCGCTCATCGTCATCTGGCCCGATCATCGCTTTCAGGTACTGACCGCGGTGCCGGCAGACAGCGCGCTCATACTCGACCAGCGCAATGCGGCTGGCTCCTACAGCTACGCGAAGGGCGTCCCAGCGGCGCTGTTCTCCGGTGAAACGGGAACGCGTGGGATCGACGTCAAGCATGCGGAGAACACGTCGTTCCTCGACTACGATCGCGAGCCGCTCATGCCGCATCTGTTGTCCACCGAGGGGCCGGCGCTCGCGGTGGCCGACGTCAACGGTGATGGGCTGGACGACGTGTATGTCGGCGGCGCCAAGTGGCAGCCCGGGCGAGTCTATCTCCAGCAGCCGGACAGCCGGTTCCGTGTCAGCGCGCAACCGGCCATCGCTGCGGACAGCCTGAGCGAGGACGTCGATGCCGTGTTCTTCGACGCGAACGGCGACGGCCAGAAGGACCTGTTCGTCGTGAGTGGCGGGAATGAGTTCTGGGAGCCGGCTGACGCGCTGCGCAACCGGCTGTATATCAACGACGGGCGCGGAGGCTTTCGGCGCGACTTGCGGGCGCTACCGGACCTGTTCGAGAATGGCGCCTGCGTTGCACCCGGGGACTTTGATGGTGATGGCGACATCGACCTGTTCGTTGGCAGTCGAGTAGTGGCGCGGAAGTACGGCATGACGCCGCGGAGCGCCCTACTGGAGAACGACGGCAAGGGTCGGTTTACGGACGTGACGTCGACGAAGGCACCAGCCCTCGAGCGCGCGGGCATGGTGACGTCTGCCGCCTGGGTGCGCTCGGGCGTAAAGGGACGACCCGACCTCATCGTGGCGGGCGAGTGGATGCCGGTGCGCGTGTTCCGCCAGCACGACGGCCGGTTTACGGACCGCACCACCGAGGCGGGATTCGGAGGTTCGAACGGGTGGTGGAACTCCGTGACGGTGGCGGACCTGCGAGGCGACGGTCGGGACGACCTTGTACTCGGCAACCTTGGGCTCAACTCGTACCTGCGTGCGTCGCGCAGCGAACCGGCGCGCGCGTACGTCGCGGACTTTGCCAGGAATGGCGCGCTCCAGCAGGTGATCACGTTTTACAAGAACGGCGTCAGCTATCCCATCGCGGGTCGGGATGAACTGGTGCGGCTCATACCGTCCATTCGCAGCAAGTACGCGTCATACGCGTCCTTTGGTGCGAGTACGGTCGAGGACATCCTTCCTGCCGCCGAGCTCGCGAAGGCGACGGTGCTGGAGGCGCACACGTTTGCGAACGCGGTCGCGCTGAGCAATGGCGACGGCACGTATCAGCTACGCCCGTTGCCGATGGAGGCACAGGTCGCGCCGGTCTACGCCGCGCTCGCGGAGGACTTCGATGGGGACGGTGCGACTGACGTCATCATTGGCGGGAACTTTCATGGCGTGACGCCAGTCCAGGGGCGATACGACGCGAGCTACGGCCTGATGCTGCGCGGCAACGGGAAGGGCGCACTGGTGCCGATGGATATGGGCGCAAGCAACCTGCGGCTGGAGGGTGAGGTGCGTCGCATGAGAATGGTGCGAGCGGCGAATGGCGAGCGGATGGTGGTCGTCGCGCGGAATGACAAGACGGTGCAGGTGGTGCGGGTCACCAGCGCTGCGGGGCGCACGGTGCCTAAACCGGGGGCGGCGCAGCGCTGACGTGCGCACTACGTCCTCGTCGCCTGGAGATCCACGACCTGATCGAATGCCAGATGGCTTGCCCCCTCACCGCGCCCCGCCGTCTTGCGCCGACCGATCCAGATGAGGGTTCGCCCGTGTGTCCAGCGCGTGCGCTGCCATGACCGTTCCACGTAGGAACCCGCGCGCGGGATCTCTTCCTCTTCGACAAAGTACGGCGATCGAACCTCGCGCAGCAACCGGCCACGCGGCGGCTCGCCACCAGCCATACGCGCACGCTGCAGGCGTACCTCGGCGACGCTTCCCTCCGCGTGCACGGGGATGAACGGAATCCAGTTCTTCGGTACCGTCGTCCCGGCCAGGTAGGCGATCCTGATCTCATCGTCTGTCATGAGGCGTGGAGGGCTACCTTCGAGCGATCGTGCGGCCTCGTATCCACTCATGCCTGCGCCGGTCTGGGAGGGAACGATCGCCTCCACGCCCCACGCCATGTTGGCCATCTCGTCGCGCATGAAGTTCACGCGCTCGATTGGAGCGCTCTCGAGGACCTTGCCCACGGCGGGCACCAGGTAGAACAGGCTGCCAGCCGCAGCGGGGCGACGTCCGTGCTCCGTGAGGTGGAACATGACGAATCGCTGCCACGCGGTCTCGGGTCCACGTCCCGCTGCGCGAATGAACGTGTGCCGGCCAAACGTGTCGTCGACGAGGATGCCGCGTATCTCGCAGACCGTGTTCACGGGCATCGGATGCGGCAGCATGAACCAGTCGTTCGAGTAGATCAGGCCGAACTCGGCCAGCAGCAAGTGGAGAAGCCCCGTCGCGGACGTATCGATCTTCCCGAAGTTGGTCTGCGATTCCTCCATCTCCCAGAAGCGCGGTTGTGGCTGCCCCTTGAAACGGACGGGCGCTGGCAGGAAAGACTCCACCTGCTCGTCGTCGACGTCGGGTAGCGCGGGCGGGGGCACCGCTGCCGCCAATCGGAGTGGACGATCCATGAACGCGTCGAACGAATACCAGTCCAGGTGCCCCTGCGAATACTGGTCGGCGCGCAGCACCGGCTCGCTATCCACCACCTCGGGCTGCGGGGCCACCGCGAACTGGTACTCCAGGTGGTTCGGCACCCACGCTGACTCCTCGGCGCTGTCCGGCTGCGTAAAGAGCCGAGCCACGCTGGCCGAACACGTCTCGGCAAACGAACGCACGAGCGTCTTGATGGCGGCCTTGTCGCCGCCGGGCTGGGTGTCGAGCCACGTGTCGTGCGCGCCGTTCACGCTTGCACGCCACACCGCGACGCCGTCCGCGACACGACGCGTTACCGCCGCACCGATGGACTCGGCTTCCGCATCCTGCACGGTCCGATCCGTCGCGCCGACCGGCTTGGCCGGGAGGACGCGGATGGGGAAGCTCTTCAGGTAGAGCTGGTAGTGCGCATCGAGCAGTGCATCAGCCATCAGCCGGCGCAGCTCCTTGCCCCAGCGCACCGCGAAGAGCACATCGCTGAACACCTCGCCGCTCGCCAGCTCGCGAAGCGTGAGGGGCACGGCTTCACGCTCGACGCGTGCCTCGAGTGGCATCTCGTCCGCATCCACTCGGACGGCGTCGCCGTCGCGCAATGCGAGGAGACCCGTTCGAACATGTCGATACGCGATTCGCGCCGACACGGGAGACGCCGCATCCTCGCCACGAAACTCCCCGAACTGCCATTGCCGGGTGAGCAGCCACAAGGGATCGCGCACCTCCGCGCGCAGGCTTCGCGTGAAGTCCGTCGTACGCGGCTGGGCCTCGAGCCGGTTGAACGTGACCACGCGCGCGATGCGATACACGTCGGCGTCCACGAGCACGTCGGTGAGGCGAAGTGTCGTGCTCATGGGATGCTGGGTGTGTGCTCAGCCATTGACCTTGGCGTAAAAGTCGTGGAGCGGCGCGTACAGCTGGACTCGCATGAGGTCCAGCGAGATGTCGGCGAACGCTTGCGTCGTGAACTCTGAGACGAGCGCGGGTGCAATCACCGGCCACACGAACTTGTTCTTCTCCAACTGCGCGGGCTCGACTGCGCGCCGCTTCGCGCGCGCGAGGGTGTCGTTCAGCGTCCCGACCAGCGCGTCCCAGCTCCAGGATCCCGTCTCCTCCGGCGTCACGGCGAGCAGGAGCGTTTGCGGCGGAACGGCATTGGGTTGGTTGAACCGGAACGAGATGCCTGTATTCTCACTGGCGGTCGGGATCTCTTCCGTCCATTCATCCACGAGCAGTCCGCGATGCGACACGCCAGCCTGAAACGCTGTTGCACCATGCGCGGTGATGGACACGGTGTCACGCGAAATGCCGAACGCGCGCTCGGGATGGAGCGGGTCCTTCTCCGGGAACTCCACCGCGAGCCAGCTATCCTTGTCGCGGTGAGGCAACTGCACGGGGCGCATCTCCATCGTCGTGTCGGCGAGCGCGGACGACAGGATCCTGATGAGCTCCCACGTGTGGAGCTTCGGTCGGACGCGTGCGAGGCCTTGCGCCCATTCGTCGATGACGTCCCGACCAGCGAGACCGGGCGCCGCGCTCACCGCGTGCGACAGCAGTTGCGCGCGCGACGCATCGGCCGTGGCGATGTCCACTTCGTTGTAGCAGATGAAGCTGGGCATCAGCTTCACGGTGTCCCCGAACACAGCCTGGCCGGCATGCAGCAGGTTCGTCACCTGATCCGACACTGGCGTGTCGGGCTTCGCTGCGGCAACGAACGCCGCTGCGCGATCGAGCACGCCGTCCCTGGTCCTTGCATGTCGCAGGCGTCGAGCGATGCGCTGGGCGCGCGACAGCAAGGTGCGCTTTGCGGCGTCGAGCGTCAGGTCCAGTTCCATCGGCAGCGCGTCGCTGATTCCGAACCGCGCGATCTCGCGAAGTGTGGTCGCGATGGCTTCGGCGGCGAGGAGCGACAGTGTTACCGTCACCACCGCAGGATCCTCGACGTTCGCGGCGGACCCTTCCAGCTTTGCGAAGGCGTCACGGAGCGACCCGACGAACGACTCGTCGTCGGCCGCGTCGTCGGCGACGTGCAGCAGCGTCAGCGAGACAGAGGGCGCGGCGGGACCATCGAGCCCGTCGGCCAACACACCAAGCGCGGTCCGTGCGCTCTCGACGCGCGCGCGCAACTGGGCCACGTCGTATCCCTTGGGATTCGACTTGTCCATCGGCACCGTGGTCGCCTTGCCACCGGCGGCGGGGAGAAAGTCCTGCGCATCCAGCGTGCGACACTCGCCCACGAGTGCGCGGAGCCGCCGTGCCAGCGGCAGCAGCTCACCGAACGTGAGCGCCGTCGCCGCACTCGGCGGATTGAAGTCGATGCGGACCGTCTGGTCGGCTGCGACGCCGGCCTCGATGCGATACCGCAGTGCGATGCGCGTCTCGAGCTCGGTGGCGCCCTGCGCGATCACTTCGTTGAAGTTCGTCAGCGCGACCAGATCGATCGGCTGCAACTGAAGCTCGGCGAGCGTCACTTCGCGCGGATCGAGTCGCGTCTCCGTGTCGTTGGCCGTGACGTGATAGGCGATGCAGCGCACATTGCCTGGCGCGCGGCCGAGTACACTGCCCAGCCAGAAGTTGAGCCCCGGCTCGGCGATCGCGCGCGGTGACATGTCGATGCCGGTCCACGGATTGCTCGCCGGAACCGTCGGGTCGAGATCCTCGAACTGCAGCGTCACTCGATTCGTAAAGGTGAACTGCGTACCGCGCGGGGTGTTCAGCACTTCCAGCGACGGCGGGATCTGCGCGTCCTTCTGCGCAAGCGACACCGCGGCCACCCGGTCGAAGTTGCCCTGCACGAGTTGATACGCGTTCTCCGCCATGAGCAGGTCCTTCACCGCGTCCAACGTATCCCGCATTGCGTCGCGCATGCCGAGGATCGCGGCTCCTTGCGCGGCATTCGGCAGCTCCGCGGCCGTCAGCACTGCGGCGAGGCCGAAGCCATCGGCCGCGCTGGGCAGAGCCGTCGTGAGCTTGAGGCCATTCACGGTGCTGTACGGAGGCACCGTCTCGGTTGCCGGTGGAGACCCAGCCTGGGCGATCTCGCGGGACTCGAATGGGAACGCCCGACGATACGGCGCGATGAACTGGTTCAGCTCCAGCACGGGGACGTCGCCGCGTGCGGCGCTCGCCGAGGTGATGTCGTGCAGGCCACGCTCGAACTGGTAGCCCAGCAGCGCCTCGATCGGCTGGCCGTTGCGCATCCCCTCCAGGACGAACTGTGCGCGTCGCACACGCTCCGACGACAGGTTGACCGATAGGATCTCGGCCTCTGCGCGGTTGGCGTGACTGAGGTAGGCGTTCCGCAGCAGCGCCGCGGCCGCCGCGTGGCTGAAGGATGGCGCGTGCATGTAGCCGCCTTGCTTCGATCCAGTGCCGTTGCCGCCGCCGGCCATTCCGTCTTCCTCCAGCAGTGGCTCCTGGTCGTCGGGCCGCAACGTGGGCGGAAGGTCGGCTGGCCGCAGGAAGGTCTTGGCAACGGGGCGCACGTTCTCCACCCAACCGAATGCGCCGAGATGAATGCCCGTTGCACGAGACTGCGGGGCGCCGCCGCTCTTCCGCTGCGTGTCCAGGCGCTGGGCGAAGAGTCCAGTCACCCACGCGTCGAGCCGATAGTGGCAGACGTCGAGATGTTCGACGAGACAGCGCTCCAGGCTCGCCGTGGACGACTGCGCGAGCTGCTCGAGCGCGGCGCGCTGCGCTCCAACGAAGGCCGCTTCCGCTTCAGCCGGAGGCGGCCCTTTCCAGATCCAGTCCGCCACGCTCGTTCCGGGCGCGGGGTGACTGGGTTGCGCCGCCTCCACCTGCACGGCCATCAGCTCGAGCCTGGACACGTTCGCGACCGCGCTCATCCCTGGCAGCGAGGTAGCAAGCAGCGACCGCTCCAGCTCGGGCTCGAAGGTGCTGCGTCCTCGCAGCCATTCGTACGATCCCTTGTGCAGTTGCAGCAACAGCGCGTTTCGCAGCATGGCGTACAAGAGCGCGGTGGGCTTGGTCGCGCTGAACGTCTCCCGAAGGATCGCGTTCGTATCGGTGGCGGCAGCGAGCCACTCGATGTAGTTGGACGAGAGCGGGCTCGTCTCCGACGACGGCTTGTAGTCCACGAGCACAGGAGCGTCCAACGCGCTCACGTAGTGCTGCCATAGCACGTGCATGGCGAGCATCTTCCCGACTGTACCGATCGTCTCGTCCACGCCCAGATCCTTGAGGAAATTCCGCACGATGGGCGGGCCAGACATGAGCAGCGATGCGAGCTCGTTCGCGTAGCTTTGGCGCTGCATGAAGCTGTCGAGCACCTTGAGGTACTCCGCGCTGAAGCCGACGCGCTGGAAGAATTCCACTGACGTCGGATGAAGCCCGAGCACGTTCATCAGCACATCCGATGGATCGCTTCCTGGCTTCCCGACATACAGCGCATCCGCGGCGAGCGTGTTCCACTCGTTCTCGAGCTGTGCCAACAGGTCGTGCAACCGCGTGAGGTACGGCGTCATCTCGTCGAACAACGCGATCCCCTGGAGGGGACCCAGCGGCTTCGGATACTTCCAGCGCGACATGTCACTCGTCACCAGCACTCCATAGGGCTGGTTGCCCACGCGAATCGCCGGCAGCGGGCCTCGCCCGGTGACGTATTTCGTGAAGAACGTGCGCGTGAGCCGCGCCGCATCCGGCGTGACCACCGGCGACATCCACTTCGTCAGCCAGTAACCGAGCGTGGACGGGAAGAGCGCCGTGTTCATGGCGCACGCCTCGAGAACGTCCGTCTGGTCGGCCTGCTGCACGCGCTCCAGCGCCGAGTACGCGACGCCGAGTGCGTCGGCCAGGAGACGTCCATCCGTCCGGCTCTTCAGCGGATCTGCGGAACTCGGATCGAACGCCGGCGCATCGAGCTCCGTGAAGAATGCGAGCTCGTCGTACGGATCGTTGTCCGAATAGCCAGTACCGTTGGTCTCCGTGTTGTTCGTGGGCGACCCCTGGGGCACGAGGCTGAAGCCCTTGGGGCTGAACTGGTGACTCGCGATGAGCTCCGCCAGCGACGTCGCGCTGTGCTCGGGAGTCGCCGACAGCCGAAGCCCGAGCACGATGATGCGCGCGAACCCGTTGCGTGCCTCGTCCGCCGAGAGCGGGACACGAAAGGCCAACCCCTGCGCGACGGCGACGTTGAAGTTCGACATCCACTCGCACGCGCCGCCGAGTGTGCGCGTTCCGTCGGGCGCGACGAGCGCGTCCTTCGGATCCAGCGGATCTGGGCCCACCGCGACGGTGTCGGGAATCAGCTCGCCGACCAGCTCACGCGGTGGGGCGTCGACGCTGCTGTACAGCAGCAGCACGAATCGATCGGGCAGCACCGTCGTTCGCGGCGCGCGGCTCCACGCATCGGTCTTCGTGACGTCATGCACCGGGAAGCCGGCGATTTCGGCGCGCGCGGTGACATTGAGCCGCTCGCCCCACTTCTGCTCCTCGACCAGGCGAATGAACGCGTCGCCATCCTGCGCGGCCACCAACTTAGCCAGCGCCGCTCGAACAGACGCCGTGAGCGGCAGCGCGGCGAGCGCGGTGAAGAATGTCGCATCTGCCGCCTGGAGAAAGGCGATCAGCGATTGCGTGGCCGCCGCGGTGGACAGCGTTTCCCAGTCGGACGGGCGCGTCTGGCGCGCAACCCACGCTGCGCGCTGACCGCCGTACAGGTCCACAAGAAAGCGCCACGCCGCGCGCTGGCGCCGGCTTTGTTCAGAGCGCAGGTGCGCCGCCACGAGCAACTCCACCCAGTACAGCGCTCCCGCGTCGATCTCCCGGTCCGTGAGCGTGTCTTCGTGCGTGTGGACCGCGATGTCGTCGGGATAGACGCGGACGCGAAGCTCAGGCGTGGCCTGCCCGTCCTGGCTCGTGACCGGCGCGAAGATGGTCTCGATACGCATGGGGAACAGCAGGAACGGCGTCCGATCGTCGAGCCGCGACACCGGCACGCGAGGGTGGCGGTCCGTCGCGTACAATCCCGAGATCGCCGAGGACAGCTCGCGCGTCGCGCGATTCGACGCTGCTCTGCTGCGCTCCGCGTTGGCCGCGAGCGAGGCGATCTGCGCGTCGATCGCCTGCCTGTCGTCAACGGTGGGCGCTTGCAGTTCGATGATGCGCCCCTGCGTGCCACGCAGGTCCGCCCGCAGGCTCTCCATCGCGCGCTCGGTCTCGGCCTGACGGTCGCGCAGCGCCTGCTCGCGCTGCGCCTCCTCGCGCATCCGCCGAGTCATCTGTGCGACACCGTCCAGCAGCTCGCGCTCCGAGTTCAGCAGCGCTTCCAGCTCGGCGCGCAGGCGCGCGAGCTCCTGCTCCTGCGGCGCGTCCTGCTGTTCGAGCTCAGCGAGCCGTTCGCGGAGCGCCGCGACTCGCTTGCGCAATGCGACGAGATTCCGCTCGAGCTGCTGGAGCAGGCGTCGCTGCTCGGCGATCGCGGCCAGGGCGCTGGCGACGTCGCGTGCGTCCTCGCGTAGCGTATTCAGGCGCGCATTCAGCCGATCCATCTCCAGCCGCAGCGACGACACGTCGCGGTCGCGCTCGTCCGACGGAATGGTCTGCCGCTGCTCGGCACGACCCAATCGCTGCCGGGCCTTCTGGAGGCCGACGCCGGCGCGGTGCACCGCGTCCTCATGGACGCGCGCCTCGGCGCGGAGACGTGCGATCGTGGCGAGGTGCTCGCTGACGTCAGCCATGGTGAGTCACGATCATGCGTTCTCCAACATCTCACTGGCGTGAACGGCCACCATCACCGGCGTCTGGAACATGATGTAGGCCATTTGCGCTGCGTTGGCTCCCCAGGGATGTGCCGTGAGCTCCGCCGTATTGGGGCGAGGGAAGGACGGGGCTGGCGAGCGTGCGACGAACTGCGGCTCGGCAGCGCCGAACGAGTTCCACGCGAGGTTGTTCCACGTGTCGCGCGGATCATCGGCGGGATTGTCATTCGTGTCGCGCGTCGGCTGGTACGACACGTCCATGCCGAAGCGCGGCTCGCCGGGTACTTCCTGGATCACGAAGAACCACCCGAGCTTGTCGTTCCTGAAATCGTTGCTCTCCACGGTGCCGCGGGCTTTCTCGATGGTGAGATCGAAGCCGAAGAAGCGGAGGTCTGGATCGATCTCGGCACGGAACAAGGGAAACTTCAAGTGCTGGTCGAACTGCAGCGGCGTCATGTCCTTGTCGAAGATGACCTTGTCGCCCTTCCCGTTGTCGATCGCCTTTTGCGCGTAGATCACCGTGTTGGGGTAGCGCTTGAGCAACTCGCCGCGCACCACGAGCACCAATTGCTTCTGGCCGGGCTGCACGTCCGCGTTCGGTCCGGGCTTCGGCCTGTGCCCACCGAGAGGGCTCGTGCTCTGCCATGTGTGCAGCTTCGTCACGTCCTTCAGCTGCTCGGCATCGGCTGGCGTGTCGGGGTTGTTGACCCCTTTCACCTCCCAGAACTGGCGGAAGTAGCTGCCGCGCATATCCGTGGGATATTCGCGCCAGAGCAGCTCGCGAGCCATCTCGTGATTGAGACCCACGAGGTAGGACTCGATGAACTTCGGGTTCGTCTCGAGCAGCGAGATCGTGTTAGGGGGAATGAGATCGAGGTTCGGGATCAACAACTCCTTGCTGATGTCCCGCAGGTGCGCGTACATGGCATCCTCGAAGTCCGGATGTGCCATCGCGTCCACGATCTCCTCAGGCTTGTCGAGGCTCAGGTTCGGGAGAGAGACGAGCGCAGACAGCCGGTGCGGAAACGAGCGCCGGGGATCGATGGCGCGGCTCAGCTTCAGCGAGCCGTTGCCAATGTCGAACGCGAGCAGGGGGGCCGCCACCGGTGCTCGGATGGACAGGCGCTGCTCGATCTCGATTGCCGCGCGACGGAAGTTGGCCGCCTCGACGCTGTCGGATTGGGGCGTGCGGCCAGGCGTCGGTAACGGCACGGGTCCGGGCACAGGTCCGGGCGCTGGCGTGGGCACATCCAACGCTTGTGGCGCGGGGACGGTGAAATCGGGGCGGGGTGGCGTCGCTGCGATCACCTCCATTGCCGTCCCGGGATCGGTGAGCACTTTCGCCGTGGCGGTGCGGAGCTCCCGGTTGCGCGCGAGCTGCGTCAGATACGCGACGCCCGCCATCGCGGCGACCGCTGCCAGGGCAACCAGCGCGAGCGGAGCGCCCGCAAGGCCGATCACCAGCAGCAACGCGAGCACGACGACGAGCGCCGCTACTCGATTGCGCAGCAGGAACTGCAACCATGCCGGCAACGTCGTTGGCGCGATGGCGGTTGCGAGACCGTCTACCGAGGGAAGGCCCGCGGGGGTCTGTCGCGGGGGAGCCGGGTTGACGCGTCCCGAGTTGACGGCGCTCACCAGCGCACCGTAATCCAGTGGCGTGCCGTCCGCGCCGAAGCGCTGCGCCAACTTGCCGCCGGGGCGCGTGAGTCGCCGAAAGGCGCTGCCGAACACCGGCGCGCGCAACGTGCTCGCGAGCAGCTGGTGCCGGATGGTCGTGGGACTTCCCAACACCTTTGCGTGCAGGGGAGCCGTAACGGCCATCAGCCGCGGCTCCGACAGGACGGCGAAGAACCGCTCCGTGTAGCGCATGCACACCTGCATCGTGAACTGGTATCCACGAATGGTGCGGTTCGCGTCGTACACCTTCTGCACCTGCTGCCAGGCGCGCCGCATGAACTTCTCCTGGTGCTTCTGGATCACCCGCGTGCCGAAGCCCGCTGGCACGCGGGTGCGCGGGTCCCGGTTCAGGTCGTGATACCATCCGGTCTTGCTCACGTCGAGGAGCACCGTGTCCGACTTGTGCTGGCGCGCGTGGTTCTGTCCGTAGAACGGAAGTGTCACCACGGGGTCGTTCAGGAAGTCATCGTCAGGCCCGGGCGGCGCGCTCGTATCCGTCGCGATGGTCTCCGGCAGGTTGACAAGAATCTGCAGCTCGTCCTGAAACGCATTCGGTGTGAATGCCACCGGCCGAGACTTGGTGCGGTCGGTTTTCAATGCGCCTTCGAGGCCCTGGACGGAGGGCGCGGGCGCTGGCAACTCCATGGCGACACCCAGCGGCCCGAGGCGCGCGCGCCCGTCGCTTTCAACCAGCACGAAGCCGGGCTTGGTGCAGTCCATCGAACGGATGCCGATCTTCTCGTCCAGCACGCGCGGCTCGATGAGTTCCACGAGCGACTCGAAGTCGGCCTTCTCGCCCGTGGTGAACGACCAGTCGTAGTAGAACGGCAACTCCGTCCCGGCGGATCCGTCCCATGCCGGCTGCTGGGCCGGAACACCGGCGGTCGACATCTTCAGGCCAGCCAGTCGTCCGACCTCGAACGCTGGAACGAGGAACGCGTGATAGGCCGTGTTGGGCTCCAGATGGCGCGGCGACATGAGCCGGCTGTACATCCTGTCCGGGTCAGTCGTGAGCGTCGCCTGAAGCGCCTTGAGATATCGCTCCAGGTCCGACAGCTCACTCTCGGGAATCGGCTGCTCGAGATGCGCATGCGCGAACAGCCACGTCTCGTCGGCGCGCGGCAGCGCTTCCTTCTTCCGCACCGTCACGACGGGTAGTGGTATCCGCTGGTCGTCGCGGGCGAACTCACTCGCCTTGAGGACGAGCAACAGGATCCACGGACGCAGCCGGTCGCCATCGGGCTTCGCCGGCGTGTACCGCCATGGGAAATCCTCGTCGTAGAACTCGATGAAGGCCAGGTAATTCGGCTCGAAGTTCGCGGTCCGCGCGCGCGGCTCGGTACGCACGACCATGTCGCGATGGATTCCGATGATGTCGCCGGGCCCGATCAGCGCGAACTCCTTCGGATCCATCGCCGCAGCATTCACGGACACGCCGATCGGCACGGATGCGCGTTCGGCCGGCGGCAGCACCGCCCCCGCGATGCCGAGCGCGTCCTGCTCGCTGATCTGCGTCGAGATGCCTTTTCGCACCCACGACTGGAACTGATACTTCGCGACCTCGACGGCCATTCGTACTCCTCCTCAGCTCGCGAGCTCGAAATGCGAGACGACCTGGATGTGACCGACGAGCGTGGGATCCTCGCGCAGGAGGGCCTGCTGATGCTGATACGCCTCCGCCTGGGTAGCGAAGCGCGCGGCACTCTCGCCGGTCCGCGCGTACGCGGTGAGCTCGGCGACGCTCGCCACGACGAACTGTTCTTCGCGCAGCGTCGCCGGTGGAGGCGCGTTGAGCGAGGCGCGAGTCTGCTGCTGCGCGAGTACGGACTGGCGTACCGCGCTTCCCTTGACGAGACGCTGATACGCGCGAGTCGCCAGCCGCACGACGCCGTGGAACGTCGTGCGAATCGGCTTGCGGCGCAGGTAGCTCAGCTCGTACACGACCTCGCGCGTGACGGGGAGGGTCGCCTGCACGTTCGACGTGGACGTGAGCCTGAAGCCGCTCGACAGGCGCGCGAAGGAACGACGTGAGAGCTTCTCACTGTCCGAGAGATTGCTGAACTGGCTCGTGGCGAACTGCTCACGGACAGTTTGGTAGTCGGCGGGGATGGGCAGCCCGTGCGCGTTGGCGCCGAACAGCTTGAAGTGATTCTCGTTCAGCGGCTTGCGCGTGCCGAATTTGTCGATCTGATAGTCCTCGAGCGGCATGACGCGCTCACTGAACGTGAGCACGCCCGCGGGGTGGATGACCAGCGGCGCTGCCGCTCCCGCGACCGGCTCGATCGTTCGCAAGCTCACGTGCAGGTGATTCTCTGCTGGAAGCTCCGCGCGCCAGTTTCGCGTGTCCGCATACTCGCGCTTCAGCAGTGCCAGCAGGTCCTCGGTCTCCGAGGCGATGGCCGGTGGCGGGTCGCCCCAGGTGACGTGGAAGTCGATGTCGATGTCGAAGAACAGGATGGTGAGCGTGGCCGTGCCGCGCGCATCCCACGGTGTCGGTCCAGACAGCTGCGCCGTGATGTTGATCCCGGCGATGACGTCCTCATCCTGGCGGAGCGCGATGCCACCGTACAGTCGCGCCACAAATCGGAAGGGATCGAACTGGAACAGGACGTCGTAGCCGAGGAAGCCGTAGACGTTGAAGCCCGCCGCCGCCGCGTACAGCTCGACCCTCGCGCCGAACTGCACCGTATTCGAGGTGACGGCGAAGTAGGACTCGACCTTGAGCCGCGGGTTGTCGTCAGAGAGCAGGCTGATCCCGATGCGGGCCATGTTGCGAAAGCCATCGGGCAGCGCGGGGATGGTGGGAATGTCCCGGAAGTCCGGATGGAACCCGCCGACGCTCAGTGCGAACGTCTGCTGCTCGCCCCATGACACGAGGAACGCGAGGCTGCCCGTGATGCAGAACACGAGGAGACGCGAGTCGAAGAGATCGGCGCGGAAGAACACGTAGCCGCGATCGAAGTCCACGACGCCGATGAAGTTCACCTGCAAGCGCAACAGCGGGGCGTCCTCGGTCGGCAGCACCGCTTTCAGCACGCCGACGATCGCGAACATCGGGTTCGGAATGTCCAGCAGCAGTCCCAGCTCGAGCGTGATGATGGAGGGCGTGCCCCAGCCGACCTTCAGCATCGGCCCCACCACGAAATGGCCCTGCTCCGGCGGGAAGAACTGCTTGATGTCGCTGATGATCCGCGTGACGTTCGCGATGACGTCCTGCGGGAACAGGATGCTCTTGATGGCGTTCGTCCGTATGCCTTCGGCCAACGCGTTCACGAAGATCGTCCGATTCAGCCCGAACAGGCCGCCCACGCCGTTGAGCGTGAATCCGAAGCTCAACTGGATGGGGACGAACTCCGCCGTGATGAGGATGATCAGGGAAAAACCCGGAGAGCCATCGGGCATCTTCGTGTTGATGATGCCGATGGCCTTGACCGAGAACATCCCCATGAAATCCAGCTCGAGCGCGCCGGCGTATTCGCCCTTCGCCGCATCGAAGCTGAGGAAGCCACCACCCTTGAATCCGCCCGCATCCATCGTGACGCCGATGCCTTTTGGCGGTTTGAACGCCGTGCTCAAGGAGATCGGACCGAGATTTCCCTTGTCGAACGCGACCACGGCGAGGTCGATTTCGATGCCAATCCCCTGAACAGTCGCGCCGAGCGGACCGATCGACGTCTCGAGGTCCGCGGTCAACGCGATCGGGAACCGACCGTCCTCGATGCCGACTCCGATCGACAGCGCGCGCACCGACACCGGGCCGAGCGTAAAGTGCGACGCGAGCTGTACCTCGAGCCCACTCCCGCCGCGCAACCGCAGACCACCGTCAGGCGAAAAATCCATGCCCAAGTCGAAGGTGGACTCGATGCTCAATTCACCAAGAATCTTCCGGATGAAACCGTCCGACCCTCCGATGCTCAGACGTACGCGTCCCTTCTCGAGTGCGACCCAGAACATGGGTACCGCCGATGCGGCGCCGCTCGCGGCATCGAAGCTTCCCGAGATCGATGCGCCAATCGTGACATTCGCTACCGAGACGATTGTCCCGCCCGGGGCGGCGAACAGCGTGAATGGCATTGACGCGCGCTGTGTTCCGAACGACGCTGACCAGGCGAGCGTCGCCTGCCCCGCGGCCGGAACGATGGACACGCCTCCCGCCGATGAGATCTTCAACAGCGATTCAGGCGTGAAGCGGCTCTTCTGCCCGAGCTTCAACTGCCAGTCGCCGATCTGGTACGTCTCCTCGAGATCGGCGATGCTCGACAGACGCAGCGGAAGCATCAAGCCGGGTGGATTGACGGCAGTGTCGACCACCAGCAAACGCCCGTCGAGCTCGAAGGCGTTGGGCTTTCCCGGTTCGATGAGTATCCGCGTCGTGCGATAGCGTGTATCCAGCAAGACCTTGAGCCGTGCAAACAACTCGAGACCGTCGAAGCCGGGCGTGCCCAATCCGAAGACGCCCTTGACGAGATCCAGCGGATGGCCGATCAGGTCGCCGATCCGATCGAGCCGCAGCGAGCGGCTCAGCTTCGGTGGCACGCCGACGTCGCCCGGCTCGGGTAGGATGTCGACCAAGCCAACAAAGGTGAGCCATTGGGTGAGGTCGGGATTCCCCGTGGCGATCGCGTCGATAATCGCCAGGTCGAACAGGCGCCGCGGCAGCTCGGCAGCGATCTGCTTGATTCGGAGCTTCTCCGCCGGAGACAGGGAGGCGTCAGCCTGCGCCGCGCCATCCAGCGCCGGACCGATCGTGCCGAGCTTCTGGATGACGGCGGCGATCTTCGCCAGTGATGCCGCGCCGCTCAGCGATATCTTGCCCGAATCGTCGACCGTGATCGCGGCGTTCAACGAATCGATCGCGGTGCTGAGATCGGCGATCGCGCTTCGCAGCGCGGCGATCGCTGTCTGCACACCGGCGGCGCCGGCCACACTTCCTCCGACGTCGAGGCCCGCGCGCGCGAGCACTGCGCGCGGATCAGTCTTCAGTGCCGTCGCGAGCGGTCTGATCGCACGGCCAAGCAGCAGCGCAAGCCGTTCGAGGGAGCCGGCGCTCATGGCGTCGGTGTCGCGGCGAGCGCGGCCTCGACATCGAGCCGCCCGAAGCCCCAATGCCGGTTGGGGAACGCGGCGAAGCCGGGGATGTTGCGCGACGCCGTGGTCTCGAGAATGTCGCGGATCTGGGGCCCGGTGAGCTGTGGGTTCTTCTCGAACATGAGCGCCACGGCGCCCGCCACGTGGGGTGCCGACATGCTGGTGCCGGTCATCATCGCGTGATACTGAATGCTCGCGTTGCCGAATCGCAGCTGGATCAGCTTGAGCACGCCCTTCTCGTCGGCCCAGAAGCTGTTGTTGGCCGCGAGGATGCGGCAGCCCGGTGCGGCGAGGTGCGGGCGCACCTCGACGTCGCTCGCACCGTACGCCGCGTCGATGCCACGGCTGGACGTGCGGTAGAGCTGGCCGGCAAACGAGTTCGCGGGGGGCGGGTTGTCTGCCGCGTAGTAGTTGCCCACTGCGATCACGTGCTTCGCCGTGCACGGGCAGGTAACCGTATTGTCGGCGTTGTTGTCGCCATCGACGAACAGCGGGTTGATGAGGGCGTCGCCGTTGCGGTCGATCCAGATGTCGACCGGCGTCTCGACGCCCGCGACTTCCTGGAGCTCGAGCGTCCACTCGCCCGTCATCACCGGCCCGGCGAGTGTGATCCCGATGTAGTGCTTGCCGTTGGCAGAATCCGGAATGTCGGATACGACCACGCCGACCCTCTTCGTGATCTTCACGTCGCCCCGCTTGACGAAGGCCGGCGGTTCCGGCGGTCCGCCCGGCGGAGTGATGCGGATCTCGATGTTCGCGGCGCCGGCGTACCAGATGTAGATCTTGTCGTAGGTCAGCGCTTTGAAGGACGTGTCGTCCCACGCAGGCCGCGGCGACGACTGTGGCCATCCAGGGAACGGCACTTCGGCCACGCGCATCCGGAAGGTGAGCTTTCCACCCGCCGAGATCTTCTTGCGCGAGTGACGGCGCTGATCCGCCTCGTTGCCTGCGGCGACGACGATCGCGCGCCCGGGCATCGGATTTCCATCCGGGCCGGTCAACGCGCGATCGAGCGCGCGCTCGAGGACCGATGAGCCATCGCGCGCACCTTCGTGTGTGCCGAAGCTCATGTTGATCACGCACGGTTGCTTGCGTTCAGCCGCGAGTGCGAAGATGAACTGGACCGCATCGGCCACGTTCGCCCCGCTCAGCTCGTACTGGATCGCATTGGTGAACGCGATGTCCGCCTCGGGCGCGACGCCCACCAGCGTGAACGGCGGCACCTGCGCTTCGTGTTGTCGTCCGTTGCCGGCCGCGATGGCCGTGACGTGGGTGCCATGTAACAACGCGGAGGACATGCGGATCACGCCGATCGCGGTGGGGCCGCCGGCGAGCACCTTGTTGATCTCGGCCTCGTCCCAGAAGACGCCCTGCTTGAATGGCTTCGGCGGCCCTTGGCCGCGCGCGGTGTCGGGCCGTCCGATGTGATCCCAGATCCCCACGATGCGCGTCTTGCGCACCTTGGGATTCGGGTCCGGACGCATGAACGATCCATGCTGCTCGTACAACGCGTCGTCGATCACGCCAATCAGCACGCCCTTGCCAGTGTAGGCGCGCGGGCCTGCAACGGATGTGTGCGGGGGCGCGTTCGAGCGCACTTTGTCCGCCTTCGTCGCCGGGATGCTGAGATTCAATAGCGTCGAGATCCTCGGCGCGAGAGCGATCCGCGAGACGCCCGCAATGTCGCGCAACTCGTCCATGTCACGGAGCGCGATCGATCCGGTCGCGTCTGTTCCGTCGTAGAAGCTCAGCGCGAACGCCGAGTCTTCCAGCGCCGACGGGTCGCCCACGTACGTGACGAAGAGGTCGACGGCTTGCGCGTCCCACTCGTCAAGGACGTCCTGCTCGGCACCATCGTCCGACAATTGGTCACGATCGAACTGCCAGCGTGCGAGCGCCAGCAGCAGATCGGGGTCACACTTCTCTGCCATGATGCACCCCCTTAGGCTTGCTCATGCGCCGAGCACCTTGGTGTAGATGATGCCGATGGTCGTGCCGAAGAAAGGAATCGGCTGCCCGATCCGCCTGTCGGGTTGCACGCGGACGCGCACGTCCTTCGCCGCCTTAGTGAAGTCACTCAGCGTGTGCGCGAGCTTGTCGAGGAGCGCTGCGAGGGGCTTTGTGCCGTCGCTGTCGGTCGTGATGACGCCAACCTCGTCCGGTGCCGTACTGTGCAACGTGGTCGTTACGGCGATGCGGACCCCTTTCGGCGGCGGATCGACAGTCGTCGCGAACGTAAAGGCCATTCCGTTCGGGATGGCTCCACGCGCTACACTGATCGGCGCCTGCAACTCGCGTGGCATGGGTCTCTGACGTTCCCAGGCTCGGTGCTTGATGGCGATGAGCTCGTCCATTGGGGCGTGTTCCTGGGTCATGCGCGCACCGCTATTCCACCGGCCCGGCGCGCAGGGCCGTGAGCACCTGCGGATAGGTCATGCCGGAGCACTCGACGAGCGCTGCGCTGATGCGTGCCAGATCGCGGGCGAACTGGCGGCTGGCGTAGCGGCGAAAGACTTTCTCGAGCGTGGCGACACATTCCGCGATTGGCTGGCCGTCGCTCTCGCGCGGGAGCGGCTCGTCGTCGAACCGCAACGTGCGAAGCACGGCGTTGAATAGAGCAGGTCCGCCCCTTCGGTGCCAGACCGTTGCGACGCGCCGGTTGTGGTTTACCAGGCTCATGGCCTCGGGAAGATGTCGCCTCACGACGTCGGCATACTCGCGCCCGGCGGGGGTCGCGGTGATCTCGTTCTCCACAGTGCTCAGCGCTGCGGAGAGCCCGAAGACCGGCGCCACGAATGGATTCGCGTTATCGACTCTGTCACGCGCGTCGGCGTCGGCCGCCTGGAACGAGAACGCAGCGGTGACAATGTTCGCCCGGATTGTGTTCACCCGCTACCGTCCTCGATTCGCGCGAGTCACGAGGCTCCGCTACGGGGCGAAACGAGTGGAGGTCTGGAGAACAGTGCGCCGCTGAGCTCGCTCAGGTGACAACGCTGAAATGGCCGCTTCAGATGAACACTAGCGATTGTGCTCGACAGGCTCGATCACGAAAGCCACATCGAGGTGCGACCTCGCCGTGTGATGGGACACGGTGCAGTTTGGAAGGTGTGTGACCGATGTACCCGGTCGCTACCGGGTTCATGATTAACCGCGCTGCCGAGTACTCTCATGACAGCCACGGAAGGCCCATTCCCCTATGATGTGTTCCTTTCTCACAGCTCACTCGACAGGCGGGTTGTGGGCAACCTTGCGAAGAGTTTGCAAGCCGCCGGCCTAACGATTTGGCTCGATACAAAGCGCATCGGCGTGGGGCATAGCATCTATCAAGCGATCGAGATTGGGTTGACGATGTCACGAAAGATCGTGCTCTGCATGTCTCCCGCTGCAATGCAATCGCAATGGGTCTCAATGGAGCGCAACAGCGTTCTGAGCCTCGATCCCGCTGGTGGGGCAGGACGCGTCATTCCCATTCTCCTGAAGCCCACCGAGCTCCCCGTCACTCTTCGGAGCTTGAGGTACATCGACTATCAACAGGGCAAGAGGCCGGCGGGTCTTGCTGAAATTGTGGAGGCCTGTCGCGCCACGAGCGCTCTCATGAGGCCGCCGTCCATGGTGAGGATTCCACCTGGCACATTCACTATGGGATTGCCGCATTCCTCAGGGGTGGACAAGTACGCTGACGGGCCGCAGCACGACTGCACGATCCGATATTGGTTCGAGTTGGGCACGTACCAGGTCACCGTGGAGGAGTTCAACCTGTTTCTCAAGGCCACGAAGCGGAGAGCATTGGAGAGCGATGCTGACCACCCGCAGCAGCCCGGTCATCCGGTAACCTTCGTGAGCTGGGACGACGCGCAATCGTACATCGCGTGGCTCAACAGCAAGCTTGTTCACTCCGCGCAGCCGGAACCCTATCGCCTGCCGAGCGAGGCCGAATGGGAATACGCCTGTTGCGCCAATGCACCAGTAAGCACGGTCGGATCAAGCCCTGCTGTCTCGAGCGGAGTGGCGAACGTCGGAGGACCAATGGGGATAGGCACTGGTGAGCGCGGCTATCAGCGAACCACCCAGGTTGGCACGTATAGCGCTAACCGCTTCGGCCTCTTCGACATGCTTGGCAATGTGCACGAGTGGGTCAAAGATTGTGCCAACGAGTCCTACGCAGGTGCTCCAGCAGATGGATCCGCGTGGACTACCGGTGACTGCACTCGTCACATTGTCCGCGGCGGTTCCTGGAAAACACAGCCTCGAGATGTCGGACCTTCGTACCGTATTGCACTCGATACCGGCAACCAAACCCACGACGTGGGTTTCCGTCTGGCGAGGACGATTTCGTAAGAATGTAGAGACTCGTCACACTGCGGGATTGTCCCGGCCCAAGCACTCCATCGACCTCAGCCACGACCTGCCTCGGCCGCTCTAGCGTGATATGCGCTTGCGAAGTTCCGGGCGTCGAGCGCATGCGGCGCAGCCGCGCTAGCAAGAAGCTCTAAAAGTCAGTCGTCCCACCGCTACACGTGGCAGGGGCCCCATGCTCAGGACATCTTACGGGCCCAGCGCGCCGCCACGCACTGCGTCCGCGCGGCGCCGACATGAACATCACTCGGATGTCGTGCCGTCGCTTCGCGATGTGATCGCCACATCCCTTTCCGCTCATCCCTTTCTCTGGCCCCAGGACGCGGAGGACGCGACCCAGGAAACTCGGGCTCGCGTCATCACTGGTCTCGGGGGCTTCCGTGGCGACAGCAGCTTTCGAGCCTGGGTCTATCGCGATGCCTGCAACAAGTGGCCTCACGCTGCGCAGGTGGCGAAGCGCGTCAACGGTCGCGGCGCGTGATCCGGAAGTCGCGATCGATGACGATGTGCGCCAGCGACACCTGCGCCGCGATGATCGGATGCTCGATGGCGAGCACGCGATCGACGAGCGGGCTGTCGATGTCGCGATTGCGCGTCTTCCTGCGTGCTCGCGTGTCGTCGCTGGTGGCGGCGAGAAAGAGTCGTGCGTCGGCCGGAACATGTTCCACGACGTACGTGCCCTCGACGATCAGTACCTCTAGCGTCGCGAAGTCGCGTTGCGCGGTGACGAAGCGATTGCGAGCGTACTCCAGTTGCGGCACGGTCACGCCGTTTGCCGCCGCGCGAAATGCCTCCACGTCGGAGCAGAGTCGCGCGAAGTCCACCTCGTGTGGCCCGACGTTCGCGAGGTCGAGCACACGGTTCGCGTGATTGGTCGCAGGCGGAAGGACGAAATAGTCGTCCTGGTGGAGTACTCCTGTTGGGCGTCCGTGCACGGTGAGCGCTTGCGCCAGGCAGAGCGCGGTCACGGTCTTGCCGCTTCCAGACTCGCCCGCCACGCTGATGACCGAGCGTCCCGTGAAAACGCGCAGCGCGTCCTGTGCCGCGAGCACGTCGACCAGCGCGTTCGCCAGCGCCACCTGATCTGCCGTGCACGCGACTGGGCCAGCCGTCACGGCGCCAGCAGCGAGAGACTCGACGGCTCGTGCGCCAGATGCAGGAATACGATGCCAGTCGCGCTATAGGCCATGTGCGGCGTGCCGAGGGGCTCGCCGGTGCGGCCGTGAAAGTACTCCTCAAACGCGTACGAGCCCACGAGCCGAGCCGATGCGGCGTCGCGGAGTTGGCGCAGTGCGTCGTGCCGGCCGGCGCGCCCCAGGGCCAGCGCCAGCCAGCCGATCCAGATCATCCAGATCCCGCCGTTGTGGTACTCGTGCGGCCGGTTGCGAAAGCCGTGGAGGTGGTAGCGCGACAGCGGGGGCCAGTCGGGGTCACCTTCCATGATGACGGGGTGGAAGACCGGTGGCAGTTCGCCGCGTTCCATGAATCGACTACCGATGAAGTCCAGTGCCGACGCGCCGAGCGCCGGCGCGACTCCCGAGAGCGACAGCAGGCTGCACGTCGCGAGGTCGAACATCTCGTAGGCCCGCGCGGGCGTGAACGCGGCCAGCGGATACCCGCGCGCCTCCGCGTCGGGTGGCCAGTAGCTCGCCGCGATCGTTTCCTCGATGCGTGCGGCCTTGGCAACCCACGATGGCTCCTGCCACGTGGCGCCGGCGAGCCGCAATGCCCAGGCGCGCAGTACCTGCTCGTGGAGCACGTAGCCTTCGTAGATGTATTCGTCGGCCCAGTCTCCGCCGACGGGCACGTAGAGCAGGTGCCGCCCGTTGTACTCGAGCGCGTCGAGGAGGGCGACCGTCCGCCGCACCGAATCGCGGTAGTCCGCGAGACTGATCGCACCGGCCCGTACGCCCTGCGCCGCGCCGATCAGGTACCAGAGCGGTGCGTCCAGCCGAGGGACGAGTGAGCCAAAGCTCGCCCGCACAGGACGTCCGTCGCGGTGCTCGTAGTTGGACGCAATCTGGCCCTCCGCGCCCTGCAAGTCGCGCAGGTGCTCGAGGGTGCGCACCAACCCGTGCGAGACGGCGCTGTCGTGCGAGAGCAGGCCCGCGATGCCGGCCATGACGGCGTCTCGTGTGAAGACGGCAGCATAGTTCGCCGTGGAGGATGCCGATGCCCGGATCCCATGCGGGCCGCTGAGGCTGCGGAGCAGGGCCCGCGCGTCGTCGAACAGCGGAACGGAATCGTTCAGAAGCGCCTCGCGCGAGTTCGAGCCCGGCGGCAGTATTTGCAACGCGATGTTCGCGGCCCGCTGCCGCTGGCCAGCGCTCAGTATAGCGTCGGCGTCCCGTCCGAACGAGGAGTGATTCCATGTCGTCAGCGTCAAGCCCGGTCCGGCCGCGGCTGTCGTTCGGACAGATTCTCAACATGAACATCGGGTTCTTCGGGATCCAGTACAGCTTCGGGCTCCAGCAGAGCAACATGAGCCCGATCTATCGCTACCTCGGCGCCGATGAAGCGAGTCTGCCGCTGCTGTGGCTCGCCGGCCCAATGACCGGGCTTCTCGTGCAGCCGATCATCGGAGCGATGAGTGATCGCACCCTCAGCCCGCGCGGCCGTCGCACACCGTACTTCCTCGTTGGCGCGGTGCTGTGCAGCATCGCGTTGCTGTGGATGCCGTTCAGCTCCACGCTCTGGATGGCGGCGGGGCTGCTGTGGATTCTCGACGCCGGCAACAACATCACGATGGAGCCCTATCGCGCGTTCGTGAGCGACAAACTCGATACGAGCCAGCACGCGCTGGGCTTTGGAACGCAGAGCGCCTTCACCGGGCTGGGCCAGACGCTGTCATACCTCACGCCATCGCTGCTCGTGTTCGCCGGCGTCAATCGCGATCGCGTCAACGCACACGGCATCCCGCTCATTACGGTTGGCGCGTTCGTCATCGGCTCGGTGTTGTCCATCACGTCCATCCTGTGGACGGTCCGCACGACGAAGGAGCTGCCGCTCAGTGCCGACGAGCGCGCGCGCATGGAGGCGCTGCCGCGCGGATTCGGGGCGGCGTTGCGCGAGGTGGGGCAGGCCATGCGTGAGATGCCGGCGACGATGAAGCAGCTCGCCGTGATGAAGCTGTTCCAGTGGTACGCGATGTTCTGCTACTGGCAGTACATCGTCCTCTCGCTTGCGGCGACGATGTACCAGACGCGTGATGCGACGTCGGCGGGCTTTCGCGAGGCGGGCCTCGTCAACGGGCAGATCGGCGGCTTCTACAACTTCGTCGCGTTCGTGGCGGCGTTTGCGATGGTGCCATTCGTGCGGCGGCTCGGGCCGAAGGTCATGCATGCCTTCTGCCTCACGCTCGCCGGCATCGCGATGTTGTCCATACCGCTCATCACGAGCCGAGCGCTGCTGTTCATCCCGATGATCGGTGTGGGGTTGGCGTGGGCGAGCATCATGGCCAACCCGTACGTGATGCTGGCGGGATGTATACCCGCGCAGCGCGTCGGCGTGTACATGGGCATCTTCAACATGTTCATCGTGATCCCGATGATGATCCAGATCTTCACGCTGCCGCTGTACTATCAGTCGCTGCTCGGCGGCAATCCCGCGAACGTCGTTCGGTTGGCGGGTGGACTGCTCATCTGCGCGGCGATCTCGGTGCTGTTCGTGCGGCTCGGTGCTGCTTCGTCGGATGCGCCGTCTCCCAGTAGTCCCTCCGGCGCTCATTGATGCCTCGCGTCTCATCACGGACGTTCCGGGTCACGCGGCGCGAATTGTGGGAAGAACT
>JANOIJ010000301.1:0-9074 GCA_031407575.1 Gemmatimonadaceae bacterium
GTCGCAGTACGTTGGCTCGCCGCAGAACGCCGCAGGCACGCACTACCTCGTGGGGGACCTCCATCAGCGTACGACGTCGGTCACGACGCGCGTCAACTACGCCTTCACGACGGCGCTCACGCTGCAGGGCTATGCGCAGCCATTCGTGAGCGCGGGCCACTACGCGTCGATCGGTGAGGTCGTGCGACCTGACGCGGCGCGGTTGTCCGACCGCGTTCGCTCGTTCAACGGCATGGAGCGAACGACGAGCGCTGATGGAGCGCAGCTCACGCTTGCGTCGGCGGGCGGGCCACTGAGGGTCGACAATCCGGACTTCAACGTCGGGGACTTCAACGCCAACGTCGTGCTGCGGTGGGAGTATCGGCCAGGCTCGGCGCTGTTCGTCGTCTGGAACCAGCGCCGCGCCATTGACGACTCGGGCCTGACTGGCGCCGTGGACGAGCTCTCGCGCGAGCTCGCGCGCGCGCCGGCGGCCTCCGTGTTCCTGTTGAAGTGGAGTCACTACTTCGGGCGGTGACCCAGCGCGCGCGCATCAGTGCCTTGTCATCCTGAGCGAAGCGAAGGATCTGCACCTGAAGTTGCGCCTTGACTGGAGACTGGAGACTGGAGACTGGAGACTGACGCCATCATCCAGTGATATCCGGTCAGTCACCAGTCACCAGTCACCAGTCACCAGTCACCAGTCACCAGTCGCCAGTCCCGTCCACGCCACTGCGCTGCCGTCTTCGCGCCAAGGAATCGGAGCGCTAGATTCGTTCGCTGGTTGACACCCCAGCCCTCGAACGACTCGTCGATGCTTCGCCCGATCCCATCGCGCTCCCGTGCGTCCCTACTCGCGCACTGCTCGCTCGCGCTGCTCTGCGCCGCGCCGCTCTCGGCGCAGGACGTCGCTCCCCGCGTCGGAACCGCCCGCATCATCACCGAACCGCCACGAATAGACGGCCGGCTCAACGAGGCGGCCTGGCAGTCTGGCGTCGTCCTGTCGGGCTTCGTTCAACGCGAGCTGCACGAGGGTGACCAGGTGACTGAGCGGACCGAGGCGCGCATCCTCACCGACGGCCAGGCGCTTTACGTCGGCGTCTGGCTGCACGACCGCGAGCCCAACGGGATCGTGCCGGGCGAGAAAGCGCGCGACGTCACGCTCACCAACAGCGACTACGTCGCGATCATCCTCGACACGTACCTCGATCGCCAGAATGGGTTCGTCTTCGCCACGACACCGGCGGGGATCGAGTACGACGGTCAGGTCGTGAAGGAAGGCGAGGGCGGTGGCGTCGTCCAACCGGGGCAGACCCGCGCGCAAGCCGGCTCGCTGGGCGGCTTCAACGTCAACTGGGACGGAAGCTGGACGGTGGCGACATCCACCGACTCGCTCGGGTGGTACGCCGAGTTCCGTATTCCATTCTCCACGCTGCGCTACGGCGCCGGCGACACGCAGTCGTGGGGACTCAACATCGCGCGCAGTATTCGCCGCAAGAACGAGGAAGCGTTCTGGTCGCCGATCCCGCGGCAATTCAACCTCTACCGCCTCTCTCGCGCCGGCACGCTCCGGGGCATCAAGGTACCGGTTCGCCGCATTGCGACTCTGACCCCATACGCGCTCGGCGGCACCACGCGCGCGTATTCGTACGCACCCGGTACGCTCGCGCGCACGGTGGACTCGCGCAATCCTGGCGAATGGGGCGCGGACCTCAAGTACGGACTCACTCCAAGCCTCACGCTGGATCTCACGTACAACACCGACTTCGCGCAGGTGGAGGTCGACGAGCAGCGCACGAACCTCACGCGGTTTCCGCTGTTCTTCCCGGAGAAGCGTCCCTTCTTCCTCGAGAACGCCGGCATCTTCTCGGCCGGAACGCCGCAGGGTGCGGATCTGTTCTTCACCCGCCGCATCGGGATCGACTCATTGGGCAATCCCGTGCCCATCCGCGGCGGCGGGCGCGTGACCGGTCGCGTCGGGGACGTAACGGTCGGGCTCCTCCAGATCTTTACCGAACGCGCCGGCGTACAGCCGGACATGTCGTACTCCGTCGCCCGTGCATCGCGTGAGCTGTCCGCACGCTCGCGCATTGGCGCCATCGCGATCCAGCGCATGGCGACGAGCAATCGCAACGACCACAACCGCACCTACGGCGTAGACGGTCGCATCGGCGTCGGCGACGCGTGGACGCTGGACTGGTGGGGCGCGAAGACGGAAACGCCATCGCGCACGGGCGACGACATTGCCTACAACGCGAGGGGCGCGTACCAGACGGGCGATTGGAACAACACCGGCCGGTTCATGCAGGTTGGCGGCGCGTTCAATCCTGAAGTCGGCTTCCTCAATCGACTGGGCGGCTACCGTCACTACGACGTGCAGTTCATGCGCATCGTGCGGAAACCCGAGTGGGCGTGGATGAAGCAGTGGAGCCCGCACATGGGCTACCGCGGCTACTACGGGCTCGATGGCTTCTGGCAGTCGGGACGCATCCACGTGGACCTCACCGAGGTCGAGTTCGCCAACGGTGGTCGCTTCGGCCCCGAGCTCAACATCGAGCACGAGGGGTTGCAGCGCCCATTCGCCATCGCGAGCAACGTGACGCTGCCCGCGGGCTCGTACACCTGGCCGACGTTCGGGCTCGATTGGGCGACGGATCCGAGCCAACGGTTCTCACTCACCGCACGCGGCGACGTCGGGCCGTTCTACAACGGCTCGCGCAAGAGCGGCAACACGACGTTCACGGTGCGGCAGGGCGCGTCGCTCACGTCGTCGCTGCTCTTCGACTACGCGGATGTGCAGCTCGACCAGGGCGACTTCGTTCGCTATCTCGTGGGCACTCGCGTCGCCTACTCATTTACACCGCGCGTCTTCGTGCAGTCGCTCGTGCAGTACAACAACCAGGCGCGCGTCTTCGCGGCCAACGCGCGGCTCGGCTGGCTCAGCACGGCGGGCACGGGACTCTTCGTCGTGTTGAATGAAGGGCAGATCGCGGACAGCTTCTTCCAATGGGAGCGGCCGCAGGCGCGATCACTGCTCGTGAAGTACACGCGACAATTCGGATCGGGTGGGTAGCGGCGGCCTCCCTATCGTCCCAGGTAGTGACTCCACTTCACCAGCACGACGCTCGTGCCCGGTGCGCTCCACAAATCCTGCGACAGTTCGCGCGCCGATCGACGCCCGTCGAGTCCCGTGGCACTCCGTCCCTGGTTCCAGGCGACGAACAGGGCAGATCCCGGTTGATATTCCCATCGCAGGATCGCATTGGCATTCAGGTTCGCGATGGAGAAATCCGGATTCCGCAGCGAGAGCGGCCCGTCGGCGGCCGCGAGTGTCAGCTGAGTCCCAGCGGCGTTCGTCGTGCGGTCGCCGGCGTCGAAGAACCGCACGCGATCCTCGAACCGCGATGCGAGCGGCTTCACCACCTCTCCAATCTTCACGTATTTCCCGCCGCTGACGAAGGGCTGCGCGTACCCCTGCAGCGTCAGCGATCTGGTGAACGCGAAATTGAATCGTCCCGTGATGGAGGACGTGCGCTGGCGAAGGTCCCCGATCAGATAGTGTACGCCGGACGCATTCGACGGCGACGCGACATACTGAGATCCCGAACGCTGCCACGAGGTTGTCGCCTGGAACTGAACCTCGGCTCGCCCGGATGGGCGTACGATTACACCGGGGCCAATTGTCGCGCGATGCGACCCATCACTGCCGGGAGGCGCTCCGCCCAGCGATAGCTCCCAGCTCACCCTGCGGCGTGGATCGGTAAGGATGCGATACTCGAACGTCGTGAGGTTCGGCATCCGCAATGTCGGTCCGCCTCGCAGGACGGAGGTCGATGCGATTCCAAAGTCGCGCCGCACAGAACCGATGATCTCCCAGTAGTTGTGAAACTGGAAGCGATTCCACCAATCGACAGCGTTGAAGGACCCGGGGCTGTGCAGTCCTCGCGTCACCCAGACATCGGCGAATGATCGCCACAGGCGAAGGTACCTCGTCCGCTCGAACTGCTCTCGGCCGATCCAGGCAAGGCCATTGGCGTAGTCGCTGGTGGTGAGAAAGCCGAGATCGTTGATGTCGAATCCCGACGTGACCACCTGTCCGCTCAGCGCAAAGCGTATTTTTCCGCCGGTCATCTTCTCCAGCCGCATCGACGCCGCGTTGCCGGTCAATGCGGTCGCACTGCTATCGACACCGAGCCCGTCGAGGTCGGGACGCTGATACAGGTGCAGATGGCTCGTCTGCAGTCGCGTGACGGCCCTGGGTGTTCCATTCAGCAGGCTGCCAAACGCGTGGCCGATGAGCTGGTAGTGGTCGCGAAAACGCCAGCGCCCTTCGATGCCACCAGTGTACGCAGAGGACGCGAGCATCGACGCGGAAGCGGAGTCGCCCAGCCGCCGATTCGTCGCGGTCGCAATGATGCCGAGCGCACCAGTCCCACCGTTGAAACGGCGCCCGAATCTGAGCACGCCATAGTGCGCCGCCGGCTCGATGATCTGCTGCGCCTGGCTCCCGTCCGATCGGAGGAAGCGTCCTTCTGCTCGCTCAGTCACGGCGCTCAGCGCACCGAGCGACCAGGCGCCGAACTGGCCGGAGAGCTTGGATGCGGAGAGCAGTCGAGTGTCCTGCTGTGACTCGGTGCCCAGCGCGGTTCCGGGAACTCGCAGTTGCGGGCGCCGGCCGATGCGACGCGAGTAGAACAGCTGCTGGCTGCCGAAGATCGGCGGGCCCGCAGACAGATCGTACAGAAAGAGATCCGAGCCTTCCGTGAAGAATGGCCGGCGCTCGGCGAAGAATGTTTCCGCTCCGGTGAGGTTCACCTGCGATGGATCTGCCTCGACCTGGCCGAAGTCCGGAAGGATGCTCCCCGTAAAGGTGAGATTGGGCGTCACGCCGACCTTGAAATCGGCGCCGAACACGATCGTCTCGTCTGTTCCACCGGCAGTCCGGGTCGCGGGCGAACTGGTCTGGCGCACGAGCGCGTACGTTGTGAGCTCGGCTCGTCTGCTGGCGTCGCCGAGCTGGACGCCGCTCAGCGTCCCGAAGAGCGACACGAAGCCACGCGCCGCCGGGTCGATCGGTGCCCACAGAGACCGCTCTCCCCTTCGCGCAACGTCGCGGATGAACTCGATCCCCCACTCCGAGCCCGCACTATCGGCGCTCTCGGCGAATCTGAGCTGCGAAAGAGGGATGCGAAACTCTGCCGTCCACCCCTCTCCGTCCCGCGCCGCCGCGCCCTGCCAGACCGCGTCCCACCCGTAGTCCTGCAGCCGCTCGGCGTCGCCGGACAGGTACGAGTCGACTTTCACGCCGCTGGGATTGACCGCAAAGCGGAAGGCCGAGCGTCGATCGTGGTAGCTGTCGATCAGCACGTGCGCCCAATCGGAGTAGCCCTGATAGTCTTTACGCGCCAGCGGCGCGACGATCGAGTCGGGAGCGGAATCGTGCATTCGCATCGCGACGTACATCGCACTCGCGTCGAGAAGGACGCGCACCTCGGTCTCGAGCGTCGCTCGCGCACCGGCAACGGGCGTCCGCTGAACGAAGTCGGACACGATCGGCGCTTCGCGCCACGCTGCATCGTCCAGCCTGCCGTCGACCACCGGTAGGATCGTGGCCCGTTTCGCACGCACGACTCGAGCGGTGGTGTTGCTGGCCGCTGGCGCGGCAGCGACCTGCGCCGAGGGGTCGCCGATCGCCTGCGCTTCGATGCTGCGGTTCGCGGTCGCAGCGGCGGCCAGGACAAGGAACCGCAGGAATCCAGAAACGGCGAGTCGCCGACGGGCTGGCTGCACTGGGGCACTCAGCGCGCGCGGGTTTGCGGCGGACTGCGCGTGCCTATTGCGGATTGAATTGTATCGATACATATTAGGAGGGGGCTGAGCGAATGAGTCGATTGAGTTGATGTCCCTATCGATACATTGGAGTGGTTGGAATGTCAAGCGACATCACAAAGACCGCACAGTGGGTCCCGCGCCTGGCCTCCGGCGGCGGATCAACAGCAGCGCGACTCGCGGAGGCCATCGCCGACGACGTGACGTCGGGGCGCCTCGCACGTGGCGACAGGCTCCCGACCCAGCGCGCGCTCGCCACGCTCCTCGGCGTCACTCCGGGAACCGTCAATCGCGGTTACGCGATCGCGGAGCGCGCGGGACTGGTGAGTGCCGAGGTCGGCCGGGGAACGTTCGTGACCCCTGCGCGCGATGGCGGGATTCATGACGCGAGCCTCGCCCGCGACGCGACGGGAGCGATCGAACTGGGGCTCAACTACCCCGCCGGCGGCGAAGCCGAAGACGCACTCCGCGACGCGCTGGTGCGCCTTGCGCGCCGGCCTTCGTTCGCCGGCATGCTCGCGCTGACGCCGTACGCCGGCCGCCCGGCGCATCGTGCGGCGGGAGCACGCTGGCTGCAACAGCTCGGACTCGAGGTGAGCGCAGATGACGTCCTGCTCACGACCGGTGTCCAGCACGGGCTTGCGGCTGCCATCGGCGCGCTGACTGTCCCCGGTGATGTCGTGCTCACCGAAAGCCTGACGAGCCCTGGCATCAAGTCGCTGGCGGCGATCCACCAGTTGCGGCTTGTCGGCGTCGCCAGTGACGCCGAGGGACTTACGCCGGATGCGCTGGCAAGCGCGTGTAAGGCGACGGGGGCTCGGGTGCTCTACACCATCCCCACCTTGCACACACCGACCACGACCACGATGTCTGACGATCGTCGGCGGTTGATCGCCGACGTCATCAGGGAGCACGGAGTGACGGCGATCGAAGACGACCCGTGGGCGTTCCTGACGAGTGGCCGCGTGACGCCGCTGCGATCGTTCGCTCCCGCCTGCGTCGTCTACCTGACGAGCTTCTCCAAGAGCTTGGCGCCCGGAGTTCGTGTCGGGTATGCGGTGGCGCCGCTCGCGCTGCAACGCGCTGTCACATCAAGCCTGGGCGCGCTGACGTGGACAGCGCCACTGATGGCGGAGGTGGTCTCGAGTTGGGTCGACGACGGGACAGCGACGTCGATCGCTGCGCAGAGAATCCGCGTCGCCGCTGATCGTATGCAGACGGCGGTCCGCATACTTGGCGGAACGTTCGAGGTGCCCGACGTTCCGGCGTTTCACTTGTGGCTGCCAGTGCCCGAGCCATGGCGGGTCGATGACTTCGTGGCGCACGCCGCGGCGCACGGAGTGTCGCTGGCCTCCACCGATCTCTTTGTGCCTGGACGCGCGCCGACACCACACGCGATCCGGCTCTGCATTGGAACCGAGGCGCAGCCGGAGCGCGTCGCGGAGGGACTTCACATCATCGCGCGCATGTTGCAGCGGGGACCCGCGGGCTATTCCGTTCCCGTCGAGCGAACGACCTGACGTCGACGCTTGGCGTGAGCGCGACCTCGACGTCGCCGCTTACGGCCCGCGCAGCCGCGCCACGGTGCCATCCACGCCGTTGGGGAGTTGTTCGTTGGCGAGTTGGTCGTCGTCGCGCAGCGCCTGCTTCAGTCGCAGGAGCTCGGCCGTGAGCGTTGCCGTCAGCTGTTCGTGTCCCGGCTGGCCGTAGAGATTGTGCATCTCGTACGGATCGTGAACCAGGTCGAACAGCTCCCACTGATCCTTCTTCCAGAAATGGATCAGCTTGTGGGTCACGGTGCGAACGCCGAAGTGCGCGCGGGTGTTGTGGTCGCCTGGGTCGTGGTAGTAGCGGTAGTACATCGAGCGGCGCCAGTCGGCCGGAGTTCTCCCGCGAAGGACCGGGAGCAGGCTGCGCCCCTGCATCTCTGCGGGCACGGCCAGCCCCGCCGCCTGGAGAAACGTCGGCGCGAAATCCACGTTCAGCGCCATGGCATCGCTGCGCGTGCCTGCCTTGATGACGGCGGGCCACCTGACGAGGAACGGCATCCGCAGCGATTCCTCGTACATGAACCGCTTGTCGAACATGCCGTGATCACCGAGGAAGAACCCTTGATCGCTCGTGTAGATGACGAGCGTGTTCTTCGCGAGTCCGCTGCGGTCGAGATACGCGAGCACTCGGCCAACGTTGTCGTCGACCGACTGGATCGTGGCGAGGTAGTCCTGCATGTAGCGCTGGTACTTCCATCGCGTGAGGGCGTCGCCCGTGAGGGTCGTGGTCGTGCCGCCGCGCGTGATCGTCACGCTGTCGGGCGCGGTCGCCAGCCAGGTCGTGAGGGCGGCACCCGAGAGGCCTGGGGGAGGTGGGAGCTTGAGATCGCGCCGCGTGAGGTCGGTCGCTACGCGCTGCCGGTTTTCCTTGAGCGCGTCCGTCCGCGTCGCATAGTTGTCCCAGAACGTCGACGGCTCGGGGATCCAGCGCTCGGCGAAGGGTGCGCGGTGCGCGCTGTCGGGCATCCATGGCCGGTGTGGCGCCTTGTGATGAAGCATCAGGAAGAACGGCTTGTTGCGCGGCCGCTCCTTGATGAAGTCCAGCGCAAGGTCAGTGATCAGGTCGGTGGTGTAGCGTCCCGAATACGTCCTCTCGCCAGTCGCCGTGTAGAGCACGGGGTCGAAATACGCGCCCTGTCCCGGGAGGATTTCCCATCGGTCGAAGCCGACGGGATCGCTGCCGAGGTGCCACTTGCCGACCATCCCGGTGTGGTAGCCGCCTTGCTGGAGCATACGCGCGACGGTCGGGCGCGAGCTGTCGAAGCGGTTGAACACCGTCACGCCGTTCACGTGGGAGTACTGCCCAGTGAGGATGACGGCGCGGCTGGGCGTGCAGATCGAGTTGGTGGCGAAGACCTTGCCCAGTAGCGCGCCTTCGCGCGCGAGCCGGTCGAGATGCGGCGTCTCGTTCACGCGAGACCCGTACGCGCCGATGGCGTGCGCGGCGTGGTCGTCGGACATGATGAAGACGATATTCGGGCGCTGGGCGTGCGCGCTCGTGGCGATGCCGCCGGCGCACACGCCGATGAGCAGGCGAGCGATCATAGGCGCGATTCTAACTCGCAGGCGCAAAGACCCCCCAGTGTCAGGATAGATGTCGCACCGACCGCAGTAGCTTAACGCGGTCAACCGAAACATCATCGCTGGGGGTCACAGGTGGGTAGTGCCATGCCGCAGTACAGTCCCGCATTCAAGTCCCGCATGCTCCGCCGGTTG
>JANOIJ010000070.1:0-8961 GCA_031407575.1 Gemmatimonadaceae bacterium
CAAGAAAAAAGCGCCTGGGGACCGTTGGTCGCCAGACGCTTCTAACTTCATGAAAATACAAGGCTTACGGAGAGCGGGCGACCGGACTCGAACCGGCGACGTCCAGCTTGGGAAGCTGGCATTCTACCAACTGAATTACGCCCGCAGTGCCGGTGGAAACCGACGACTCAAGTATATCCCCGCGGGTACGCCGCTACAAGACAATCCACCCTACGGACGCGGAACTGCCTGCGCCTCACGCGGCGCGGGCAGGAGCACACCAAGCCCCCCTTTGTCCGAACAGCGCGACTCGGACGGCGCACCGGTGACATAGCTCCCATCCTTGCACCGCGCCGTCGCGCCAGCAGGTGGCGTAGATATGTTCACGATGACGAGCGGCGCGCTGGGCGCGAGAACCGCAGACGGCGCAGCCGCGACTGCCGCCGCTGGTTCGACTACCGTCCGCGCTGCCGCTACTGGTGCGCTCGGATCTGGTGGTAGCGGACCTGCCGGCCGCGGCCGGCCGGGCGGTGGTCGCAAAGGCTCGAATGCCACTGGCGCACGAACGCCCGGCGCCGCAGGCGCGACAACCGCATTCGGCTGACGTACCGTCGACACACCCGTCGAGTCCGGGCGTGCGGTCGGTTGTGGTCGAGGAGGCGTACCGGCCTGCGCCCGAACCGTCGACGCCGATGCAGCCAGCAGCGTCAGGCCCAGCAGGGTCGCACGCAGCGCGTTTGGTGAAGAATGATGCGTCATGGTGTCACCGACACTGTATTGGAGTACGGCGTGTAGTTCACGTTGGTGATGTTCGCACTCCCCGTACCCGCGCTTACGCCCTTCACCCAGAATGAAACCTGGTTGCCGTCCGCTGGAACGACGACCGACGTGATGACGATGCTGGTCCCTCCCCCAGATACGAACTGCACGCTGGTGTTTGAGCTCAGCGAGAAGGTCGTCGCCGCCGCCACCTGTCGCGCGTTCCCGTTCTGGTCCTTCGTAACCAGGGTTACCTGGACCGAGTCACCAGCACGAACGGTCGCTGGCCACCCGGAGAGGGCGTCGATGCGCCCCAGTGCGACGGATACGACCGCCGTGCCCGGAACATGTCCTGGCGGAGACATGGTGAGCGTGTCATTCCCGACGGATGTCCCGACAATCCGGAAGAAACCGAATTGCGTGTTCACGGGAATGGTCGTGCTGCCGGGCGTGTTGGTTCGCGGAGAAGCCGAGTGTCCGATCGGGACCGTCAAGGTGCTGGTCGCCAGATCAGGAATGTAGAAGTTGACGTCGGCGTACTGTCCAATGCCGAGCGTCAACCCGTTGAACTGGGGAGTGGTCTGCGGCGTGACGACCGTGACGGTGTCCGCGCCCGTGACGTATTTGTAGAAAGTCGTGCGCGCGTCGCTGGCCGCAATGTGCGCGGTTCCCACTGCACCTGGAATCAGTCTGGCATTGGTGTTCTGGGTGCTGCCGGCCTGAATGGTCACTGTCGTCGAGTCGATGGACGCGACGCCCGGCGCTGACGATGTCAGGGTCACCGTGACATTCTCATTGACTTCGTGCGTGCTCCCGAATGAATCGGCTGCGCGCACCGTGATCGCCGTTCGTGGCGATGTCGTATTCACCGTGCTGTTCGTGAACACGACGAACCTCGGCGCCGTCACCTGCATGTTCGTGGCGTCGGCCGCATATCCAACCGCCGTCGCCTGAATCTGAATCGTGCCTAACGTGTCCTGAGCCGTGATGATGAAGTAGGCAGTGGTCTGACCCACGGGGATCGTCACGGAGGACGGCACCGTGGCCACCCGCGTATCAGTACTCAGGAGGTTCACGACGAGCGGTGACGTGACAGCGTTCGGGGTGACTACACGGTAGTCGAACTGCGATGTGCGCTGCCGCATACCGAGCCTCTGCGCACCTCCGACGACATTCAGCGCTGGCCCAGTCACCGTTACGATATTGGTCGAGTCCGGCCGATAGAGGCCGGCCGAATCGCTCACGATGATGCGTGCCGAGCCTACCCCGACGATCGACACATTCGTCTGCCCGTAATACGCGTCCTTCGGGATACGGAAGTATTGCTGCGCCGGCCGGATCACGTTCGAGTCGGTGGACACCGCCCGCACGACGATCGTATCGCTCGTGTAATGGTAGCGGTTCGTGTTGAGAGAGTCACTCATGTACACGTACAGGATCTGCCCCGGGTCGGTCGTGTTCAGCGCTGACGGCAGATTCTGAACGTCGAACTTCGGCGTGGTGACGATCACGAATCCGGTGTCAGGCAGGTAGCCCGGCGCCGACGCGATGATCGTGTCCTGCCCAGTCGTGAGGCCAGCGTACGTGAAGGATGCGGAGTTCTGGTTCGGCGGCACCGTGGGCGTCGTGGTCGAGAGCCCCACGACTGTCGGCTGCTTCTGCGTCAACGTCACCGTGACGGGAACGTTCCGTGCCGTCGGCGTGAATACCACGAAGTCACTCGGCTGGTGGTGTTGGCGAGCGCCGATCCGGAATGTCGAGAAGTCCTGGCCCCAGTAGTAGCTGTACAGCCGGAGCTTCTCGGCCTGCACGGTCCAGGTAGTCGAATCGGGTAGGTGTCCCGGCGCCGTCACGATGATCCGTGCAGTGCCGGGGTTGACCGCGATGACCTGCGCACTCGGACTGGCCGAACTTGCTCCCGCGGCGATAGTGATCGTGGAGTCGACCTTGAGGACAGTCGTGTCCGAGGACCTCAGCGTGATGACCAACGCCGTCGTCCGTGCGTGCGAAGTAAACGTCGAGTCTTGCGCACTCACGGTCGTGCTCGAGGTCGCGTACCCCTGTATCGTCTGGCCGCCCGAGAGCCTGATCCTTGGCGTCGTCACGATCGTCGTGGCCGTGTCAGGCGCGTAGCCCGTCGCCGTCGCAATGAGCGTCGCACTCCCCGGCACCTTGCCCCGCGATGTAAAGAATACGCTTGTGTTGTTCGCCGGAATCGTGACGGTCGCCGGCGTCCCGACCGCGTTGGAGTCGGAGCTTGTGAGCGTGACCACGAGCGGCTGGCCGATGGCGTTCGGGATGGTGATGCGGTCGTTCGTCTCCTGCTGACCCGCGCCCAGTCGACGCAACGTGTAGTTGAAGATGCTGAGCTTCGGGCCAATGACCGTGAACAGCACGGAATCCGCCGTGTGACCGCCTGCCGATACCTTGACGTACGCGGTACCGCCCGCCCCTCCTGGAACAACGCGACCAGTGTGGTTCACGCTGTTGTCCGCGGCAATCGTGACGAGCGTGTCGAGGACGCGTATCACCGTGGTGTCGCTTGAGCTCATACGGACGGCCAGTGAACTCGTCCGGATGTGGATGGAGAGCAACGAGTCAGCCGAATAGATGCTCACGTTCGTTTGCGGCGACGTGACGTTCAACGTGCCACCACCGGTGACGCGCACCTTCGGTGTCGTGACCTGCACGGAGAACGTGTCGGGTGCCCAACCCGGTGCCGACGCAACGACCTGCGCCGTACCGCGGCCTCGCCCACTCGTATGGAAGAAAACCTGGTTGCTGTTCGCGGGAATCACCACCGTCGGCGGGACGGTGACGAGCGTCGTATCCGTGCTCGTCAACGTCACGTTGAGCGCCGTGAAGCGCGTGCTCGAGGCGAATACACGCGTGTTGTTCTCGTACTGCCCGTCCCCGATACGGACGAGCGTGTGCGACAGACTGAGGTTCGCCGCAGCAATGTTCACACTCGCCGCCGTACCGCTCACTCCGGTCGCGCTCGGCGTGATGGTCGTTGATCCCGCGGTCAGCCCGCGAATCACGACGTCGGCGGCGAGCTGGCCAGCCGGGATGAAGGCAGGGTCTGGCGACGTCTGCGCCCTGCCAGCCACGCTGTAGGAGAACGTCACATACGTACCGCCGGCCGGCGACGGATCGGAGAGCAGCACCTGGGTGCTGATCTGATCGGTCGCCGTCATGCTGTAATTGGTGAGCGTCATCCGCAGGTTCGCCTGCACGGCGACCACCGCCGTATCACCCGCGTAGCCCGTACCGCTCCCGTCCTGCGCGAAGAGACGCGACGTACCGGCATTGCGGCCATTGAGCGTGGCGTTGGCCGACGTCTGCCCCGCTGGAATCGTGACGGATGCCGAGCTCCAGAAGGCAATCGTGTCCGCGACCGAGAGGTTCACCGTGACCGCGTTCGCGTGCGGCTTACTCAACAACACGGGCACGGAGAGCGATGATCCTCGCCCGACGCCGATGGTGTCGCGACCGAAGGTGATCACCGCCGGTCCGCTGTTGTTGACCGAGACGATTGCTGTGTTCGACGTGATCGCACCGCTCGTTGCCGTGATGTTCGTGGTGCCGTTCGCGACACCCGTTACCACGCCGGTGGTCGCATTGATCGTCGCGACCGTCGGCGTGGACGACGCGTAGGTGAACGATCCGCCGGAGATGTAGCGGTTGTTCGCATCCTTGCCGCGCGCCAACATCGACGTCGTGCCTGCCACGCCGACCGTCGTCGTCAATGGCGTCAGCTCGATGCTCGAGAGCACTTGCGCGACATTCAACGTCGCGCTGCCGGTAACGCCCTGCGCCGAGGCTTGAATGCTCGTGATGCCGTTCGCCGCAGCGGTGGCGCGTGCCTTGGTCGGCGTTGTGGAATCGATAATGGCGACCGACGCATTCGTGGAGGTCCACGTGAACGTGATGCCCGTCATCGGGTTGAGCAGCGTGTCGCGCGCGATCGCACGATACATGCGCCGGTCGCCCAACGACGTCATCGTGAAGTTGTCCGGCGCCGAGGCGTTGGTGGAATCGAACGTGACGTCGATCTGCGTGATCGGCGTGAGCACCGTGAGATTCGACACGCCCACCGTCGAGCCGCTCGTCGCGCGGATCTGCGTCGAGCCGATCGTAACGCCCGTCGCGACGCCCGTTGTGGCGTTCACGGTTGCAACCGACGGCACGGTAGACGACCACGTGAAGATCGGCTGTGTCGTCATCGCCACGTTCCGGCCATCCACCGCCAGTGCAGTGAACGTGAAGTTGCCACTTGTATAGATGGAGCGCGTCGGCGGGCTGACGTTCACGCCGGCAATTCGCTGCTGCACGACGATCAGCGCCGAATCCCTGGTGCCGCCGGCCTCGGTCGCGACGACATACGTCGAGCCGTCCGCGACGGATGTCACGGCGCCTGCAGCATTGACCGTTGCCACAGAAGGATTGCGGCTCACCCACGTCCACGAGCCGGAGACGATGTTGTTGCCCGCATCGCGCCCCTGCACACTCAGGTTGCGCGTCTCGTTGAACGAGAACAACGAATCGCGCTGCGGTGTGACGGTGGTAGTCGCGAGCGGCCCGGAGCCAAACGTCGCGCTCACGGCGGACGGCGAGCCAGTCATTCCGGTCGACGCGACCTGCATCGACTGCGTGCCCGATGCACCGAGCGTCCACAGCGTGCTGGCCAACCCGCCGCCGCTCGTGGTGGCGCTCGCGGAAGACAGCGTGCCACCGCCGCTCGTGACGGTGAACGTGACCTGCACGCCATCGACACCGTTGCCGAAGCCATCGGTGACCTTGCCGACGACCGGCTGTGGCAACGCCGTACTGGGTTGACCGCTCTGGTTATTGCCCGACAGGATGCCGAGTGTTGCCGCGGCCGCCGCCGTGACATCGAACGCGCTCGTCGTCGCGCCGACGACGTTGGTAGCGTCGATGTTGAGCGTGTAGCCCTGGAATGCCTTGTTCAGAACCACGTTGGAGAATGTCGCCACGCCATTCACCGCGCTGACGCTCGTCGTGCCGAGCAGCGTTGCGCCGGAGATGTTCGAGGTGAGCGAGATCACGGCGTTGCCATTGTATGTCGCGACGAGCGCGTTGGACGCATCGCGCAACTCCGCGACGATGCCCGGTGTGATTGCGGTCCCGGCCACGTGCGTAACGCCCGGTTGCACCGTCACGACCCAGTGGTTCACGCTGCTCGTCGCCGTCGCGGAGACAGACAGCGTCGTCACATTCGGACTCGACACACTCATCGTCTGCAAACCGAGCGAAGCGCCCAACGTCCACGCGACCGTTGCCCTGCCCTGCGCATCCGTAAACACGATCGTCGGCGTCACGCTGCCGCCACCGCTCGACACCGCAAACGTGACCTCGGCGTTGACCTTGGCGTTTCCGCTGGCGTCCGTGAGGAGCACCGTGATCGGCGCCAGTGCCGCGCTGGCGGCTGCCGTTTGCCCGCCACCGGCCACCACCAGGATATTGGCCGCCGGTCCGGAGACGACATCGAACGCAGCTGTGGAGGCGCCGGTCAGCCCCGGCGCACTCGCGGAGATGATGTAGCCTGTCCCTGGTGCCGCGATGCTCACGTTGCTGAAGGTCGCCACGCCGGCCACCGCGTTCACCGTCGTGGTCCCGGCGAGCGCCGACACCAGCGCACCACCACTGAGCGTGAGCGCGACGGGCCCGGTGTAGCCCACGACTGGATCGCCTGCGGCGTCCTGTACCGCAACCGCGAGCCCGATTGGCAGACCAGCCGACACCGGCGACGACGCTGCCGGCGCCGTGGTGAATGCGAGCTTCGTTGCGACGGTCTGCTGCGCGGTCGCGGTGAACGTCACCGGCGAGCCGGTGAGGCCGCTCGCGGTCGCGGTGGCGGTCTGCGCGCCGGCGATGTTGCCGAGCGTCCACGTCGCCTGGGCGAGCCCGTTCGCGTCGGTTGTGGCGCTCGTGGGTGACACCGCGCCGCCACTGCCGGCGGCGAAAGTGACAGCCGTGCCCGCGACGCCTTGTCCATCGGCCGCGGTGACGCGCACGACCAGTGGCTGGGGCAGCGGAACCGCGACCGGCTTCCCGACGATGCCCGTCTGCGCGCTGCCAGATACGCCGACAATTGCGGTCGGAACGGGCAGGATGGTCAGCGTCACCGTGTCCATCTGTCGGCCGACCAGTTGGGCCACGATGCGCGCCGTGCCGCGCTGATTCAGCGCGACCCCTGTGCCCGCGGTGGAGGCAGTGATCGTCGCACGCGTGGGGTCCAGCGATGCCCACGCGATTGGCGTGTTTGGAATGACGGTCCCGCTCGCATCGGTCGCAACGGCGGTGAAGGCAAAGGGCGCCCCGGTGACGACCGACAGCGTCCGCGGGGAGATGCGGACTGCGGTCGCCGCGGACCCAGGCCCTGTATACACGAGGTTGACGTCCGGAATGGAAACCGGCGGCGGCGCGGGTTGACCGGGAACGGTGGGCACCGCGACGATCGATGTCGCGCCGCGGAAGATCATCTCGTTCACGTTCAGGTACTGCACTTCCAGCGTGAGCGTCTCGCCGGTTGGCGGCGTTCCCGGGAGCAGCCGGATGTCGAGCGTGATGCTGACTTCGGAGGCGGTGGCGGGAAAGTTGACGAGCGTATCGAGCGCCACGCTTCCATCCACGCGGCGCAGCAGGACGTGCACGCGATCGAATGTGAACTGATCACGGGCGCCGAATTGGGACAACCCCGCTGGAAAGACCGGATTGAACGACAGGCCGCGCGCGATCTGGCCCGTTTCCTTCTGCGGCGCGGTCGGCTCGCCGACGCAGCTCAGCAGTACGAAGAATGAGACAAACAGTGCGGCAGTGCCCAAGGCGATTGGGCGCACGAAGGCACGTGCTTTTGCCGCTGTCACGATCGTCGGGCTGCTGCGCATTCGGCGATGTGGCCGCAGGGGACTGACCGGAGTCTATCGGACGTCGATAGAACCGGGGGTTAGCTCGGGACGTAGACGCTAAGCCATGCGGTCCGGGTTGGCAAGAAAAGTATTGTTGCCACCAGCGCTTGAGCTCGCTTCGCCTTGCCGGCAGCTTGGCAAGCGGCAGATTGGCGGGCGGAACCTTACCCATCACACCGCGGATCATGACGCGACGCTTCAACCTCGTGACGTGCGCGCTCGTACTGGCGGCCGGATGTGCAACGGGCGCCGCCGGTCCGCCCGCGGGCTCCGTGGATCGCATCCTGGCGGCCGGAGGCGGACAGGTCATCACGCAGACGGTGAACGAGAACACGCGCCTGGTGGTCAACGCGCCAGTGGATCGCGTGTGGACCGCTCTCCTCACCGCGTACAGCGAGCTCGAGATCGCGCCCACAGACATGGATCGGTCCGCCGGCGTATTCGGCAACAGCGGCTTTGTGATGCCCGCGCGCATGCGACAGCGTCCCGCCAGCGACTACTTCAGTTGTGGCGGCACCGTGAACGGGATGTTTGGGAGGTCCGGCCGCGTGCAGGCGAGCGTCCAGTCGCGGATCTCCGCCACGCCGGACGGCAAGACCATGCTGGTCACGAACGTGCGAGGAAATTTTCGCTCCAGCGAAGGAACGAGCACGCGTCCGGTCACGTGCGATTCGACGGGCCTTATCGAGCAATTCCTGCAGTCGGAGCTCGAGCGGCAGTTCCCAAAGTCGTGACCGAGGGGCCCCAAAACGAGGAACGGCGCCGAAGTCGGCGCCGTCTCCGTGCATTGTAGAGCCACAGGTCGGAATTGAACCGACGACCGCTCGATTACGAATCGAGTGCTCTACCCCTGAGCTACTGTGGCGACGAACGAGGTAACTCCATGCCCTGGCGCGGATTCGAACCGCGACGCCTTGCGGCACCACCCCCTCAAGATGGCGTGTCTACCAGTTTCACCACCAGGGCCTGTAATTCCCGCATGAACACGGGGCCGACGGGGCTCGAACCCGCAACCTCTCGAGTGACAGTCGAGTGCTCTAACCAATTGAGCTACGGCCCCTCTCACAATCGGGGCTCGCGTGACGCACGAGCCGTCACCGAATCCGATCTCCTCGCGCGCGACACCATCGCGCCTCCCCACCTGCAATAGCCCGTACGGGAGTCGAACCCGTCTCTGCACCGTGAAAGGGTGCCGTCCTGAACCGATAGACGAACGGGCCACTTCCGTATAGCGGTAACGGGATTCGAACCCGTGTTCCAGCCTTGAGAGGGCCGTGTCCTAGTCCCCTAG
>JANOIJ010000307.1:0-3859 GCA_031407575.1 Gemmatimonadaceae bacterium
ATGGCGCGCGCCGGCATTCCAACGGGCATCTCCTCGATGGCCGCGGCCACGGATCGAACGCCCCAGCTATCGGCGGCCACAGCTGTGCCACCTTCCTCGACCCACGCATCGACGAGTCGCAGCAGCACCAATCCCGCACTCACCGAGCGCCACGACTGGTCCCGCTCGTCGAGCGATGCCAGTTCGTCAAAGAATGCAAGGTGCCGCACTCGCGGCAATGGTTCGAACACCGGTCGTCTCCCAGGCTATCTGCCCAAAGCGTTTTTGCAGCGATCAGACTGGCAGGGAGTGTCGTTGTTCTCACGTCGACCATCAAGGGGGTTTTTATGACAGAAACACCTATAATTTGCGACGTTATCAACATTGTGCGTTCCGGTCGAACAGATTCTCGACAGTCATTCGCGTAAAGCAGTGATTCCGCGCACAATGCGATAGCGTCTCGCACGCGGGAATCTCGCGTCTAAATCAAGGCATCACTGAGTAGCAAGCGAGAATCGTTAGCAGACTGCAATCGATGCCTCGAGACTCGCACTCGCACGTTGGAGGCGTCCGGCGAGCAACGTCACGAAAGCCTCCGGCGACAGCGAATCCCGCACGCCCCTGCTCGCATAGCCGGTCCAGAGGAGGAATAGCGCGTTCAGGGATTGCGGATCGCATCCCAGCTTCGCGCTGATCTCCTTCAGTCGGCTGCCCGGAACGCGCAGCAATGCGTACGCCCGCAGCAACCGCGCACAGGCAATCAGGTGACGAGGCTGCAGGCCCGCCGCCGTCATGTGGCGATTGAGCGACCGTCGCGTCATGCCCGCCATCGCGGCCAGGTCGGTCGCCTGTCGCACGCGATCCGGAGACAGAAACAAGACCTCGACCGCGCGCCGCAACGCACTGGGGAGAAGCGAGATGGGCGCCTCAAGCGCTTGGAGCATGAGGTCGCCGATGAGGCTCTGCGGCAGTCGGCCTATCAGCTCGAGAATGCCTTGTCGATCATCATCAATTCCCCGAAGAATCACGTGCTGAACGCCGGACTGTGCGAGGCGCAAAAGCTGCCGGACGGCGAGCGGATTCAGCGCGGTGTAAGCAATGACGGCGAAGTGTCGATGGCCCGCGATCTCCAACGCCACAGCGTCAACAAACCGACCCTCGTGAAGCATCGGGTCAACGACAAGAAGCTCCACATCGGTGGCGCGAAGCAGTCTGTGAAGCTCCGCTGGTTCAGTGGCCGCGTGCACGACGTGCGTCGCTCCCACGGCTGCGTGGAAGACATCGAGCAACTCAGTGGGGAGAAAGGCAACGACGTGCATTGAGTCGGGCGGGGAGACTAGTTGGCCGATTCAGCAGCGTGCTCACGCATTTCTCTCAGTCCCGCCGCGATTGTCTCGATGTCTTTCGGCAGGCTCACCTCGACGGCCGCGCCAGGACGGAGCCTGCGAAGAGCATTGTCCCGGAGCGATGACTCAGCGTCGAACACGAGTGCGTTGAGGGAGTGCGCCTCGGCACTATCGAGCGCTCGCCGCAACCACTCGCCAGCGGCATCGAAGTCCCCAAGCTGCTGGTAGCCGCGGCCAGCGTGCAGTTCAAGCTCCACGCGTAACCGAGCAGATAGCGGCACCGGATCCATCTGACGCAGGTAGCGCTCAAACTGCGGCCGCGATCCAGCGTCCGCGGCGAGGACCATCAAGTTGATCGTCACGAGCCAACGCTGCTCCTGCTCGCATGATGTAGAGGCGAGGATGAGGTACGCGTCGCGGGCCGCAGACCTGACGCCGAGCTCGAAAAATGCCGCAGCGAGATCCGCCACAATGCGATCTCGCTCGCTTGCTTCGCTGGCGCTTCGCAGCGCGGCATAGTCGAGGCGAATCGCCCCTTGGTAGTCGCCTCGAAGATGGGCGATCCGCGCGCGCTCGTGCGTTGCCCTTGACCAGACTTGCGTCAGCTCGCCGATCATCGCACGTGCCGCGGTCGCTTCGAGCATGGCATCGGCCTTGGGAAGATTCCCTCGCGCGATGACGACCTTGGCCTCGCCGAGCTCGGCTCGAAGCACCCCCGCCAGGTCGGTGGCCCGGTCCGCCACCTCCTTTGCGCAACGGAATAGCTCACTCGCCTCCGCATGGGCACCGAGTGCGATCTGGCAGTGTCCGCGACGCACGAGGGCCGTGACGACCGTGTCTGGCGCGGCATCACAGGGAATGTGGTCCACCACCGTCTCGTAGACGTCGATCGCCAGATTCCAGTTCGCGTCGAAATCCAACGCACGCGCATAGGCCATTAGTAGCGGTGTCACCAGCCGTATGTCGCGCTCATTCGCATCCGCGACCGCGTCGAGCATGTTGAGCAGCAGCGCGCGCGTGGAGTGCCCGGCAGGTAGTCGTTCGACTTCTGCGCGGGCATGCTCCGCTCGCGGCGCGAGCGCGGCCTCCGTCGCGTCACCAGCCAGCCAGTCATCGACGCAACGAAGTACGACGAGGCCGGCGCTTGCCACGCGCCACTGAAGGTCACTCTCGTCCGACGCGGCGAGTTGCTCGAAAAAACGCGAGTGTCGCAACTGTCCTGATAGAGCAGTCATCGTCCTCGAATGTGGTCGCAGACGCCGTCAACAGATGCAGTGCGCTCAAGCTAGCGGCCTAGTCGCGCAAAGTCGTGACATTCCTCCAGTCGGTAACAAACGTCGCCTCCAATGCCGCCGCTCGGACGACCGTGTCGCAAACAGCTGTGGTTCTTGTCTCATTCAAGGCCTTGTAGAGTCCGGCAAAGCGCCGAGATTGCCCAAGACGCATGCACGTCCATCCGACGCCGGGTGCAGGAGGCAGCACCTTTTTAGGGGAACGGTTTAGTTGTGCGTCCTGATCGACAGGTGGACGTGGGCATCGTGGCCCACGCTGGAAACGGCCATCGGTGGCGTGATGACGCTGCCAACTACGATCGCTATGCCAGTGCCGCCTTCCAACGCTCCCTTGCGGAATTGCGCCGCCTGGCGCGCAGCAACTCCGTGCCCCTCCTCATTGAGGGAGAGTCCGGGACAGGCAAGACCATCGTCGCGCGACACATTCACTCCCGCTCGCCGCGCGCGCGGGCGTCCTTTCATTCTGTAAACGTCGGCTCGCTCGATGACTCGCTCTCGGGGTCCGAACTCTTCGGGCATGTCACGGGCGCGTTCACCGACGCAAGGCAGACGCGAGCCGGCCACTTCGCCAGCGCGAACGGCGGCACGCTGTTTCTCGACGAAATCGGCAAGGCCGGCACCGGCGTGCAGCGCAAGCTCCTGCACGTCATCGAGAGCGGGGAGATGCGGCCAGTCGGGTCCGACCGCACCGTTCAGGTCGACGTGCGCGTCGTCGCCGCATGCAATCGTCCGCTCGGCGACCTCGCCGACGAGGGATTGTTCCTGCCCGACCTCTACGCTCGCCTTCAAGTCTTCCGCGTCAAGCTGCCGCCCCTGCGCGAGCGACGCGCGGACATTCCCCTGCTCGTGGGCGATGCGGTGGAAGCCCACCACCGCGAGTGTGGCTACGTCACTCGACCCGATGTCGCACCGGAGCTGATGGACGCGCTTAAGCGCGCGCCATGGCCGCACAACCTGCGTGAGCTCGACGCGACGATGCACCGCATTCTCCTGGATGCCGAAGAGGCGCCCATCCTGGATCTGAGGCATTGCATGGGTTGCCTCGGCTACTTGCGTGCGCTCGGTGGACGGCCAGCGTCGTTTACGGACGCGGACATGAGCGACGCGGTGCGACGAACGGGCAGCGTCGCGAAGGCCGCGCGCGAGCTCGGCGTCGATCGGGGAACCATCTATAGAAGACGGCGCCAATGCTCGATAACGGACGTTGCCGAAGCCGACGACAGGTAGCGCCCGCCGACTGTG
>JANOIJ010000319.1:0-8185 GCA_031407575.1 Gemmatimonadaceae bacterium
CCGCTTGCCGGCCAACAAGGGCAACTGGTTCGCGTACATCCCGTACCACACCGGGGCCGCTGACTCCGCCACTGGGGCGGGGGCTGGTCGCGGCGCCGGCGCGCCCGGTGCGCCGCCGGCGCCACGCCGGCAGTACGGCAATGCGCTCGTCATCCGCAACCTGGCCACGGGCGCCGAAGAGCGCCTGACAGAAGTGGCTCAGTATGCCTTCGACGACAGCGCGCGCGTCCTCGCATATACCGTCACGTCGCGACAGACGGGCAAGGATGGCGCCTTCGTTCGCAACATGAGCACCGGTGCCACGACCACGCTGCTCACAGGCACCGGCGACTACAAGGGCATCACCTTCGACCGCACGGCGAGTCAGGTCGTCTTCTTTTCGAACAAGGATGAATTCGGCAAGCCCAAAGCCGGTTACACACTCTACACGGCGAATCTGAAGGGCAACGCCAGCGCGATGCCAGCGGTAGCCACAACGAACGTGCCCAGGGGCATGCGCGTCGCCGACAATGCAGGCGTCTCGTTTACCAAGAGCGGCAACGCCCTCGCGTTCGGTGTGTCGCCCATCCTGCCTGATTCCGTGCCCAGTGATTCACTCACCGGCAAGGCGGTGTTCGACCTCTGGCACTGGAAGGACCCGCAGCTCCAACCCACCCAGCGGATCAACGCCGCGCGCGATCGCGGGCGCTCGTACCAGAGCCTCTACTACCCCGCGACGAAGAAGATCGTCGCCCTCGCCGTCGACTCGCTGCCCACCGTGTCACTTGGCGACGACGGCAAGGTCGTGCTCGGAACGACGCGCGAGCGGTACAACATCGAGAGCATGTGGGGCGATGGGGCGACGGACGTCTACGTCATCGACGGCACGACCGGCGTGGCGAAGGTCGTCCGCGAGAAGATCAGCGGGCAGGCGTCGCTCTCGCCCGAGGACAAGTACATCGCGTTCTACGACAGGGGCCGCTGGTACACGTACAGCACGGCCAGCGGCAAGACGGTGGACGTCACAGGCAACATCACGTCCGTCCGTTTCGATCAGGAGACGCACGATACGCCGAGCATTCCCGGAGCGTGGGGCGTGGCCGGTTGGACGAAGGGCGACAAGTCGATGCTCGTGTACGATCGCTACGACTTGTGGGAGCTGGATCCCAATGGCGTGAACGCTCCGGTGATGGTCACGGATTCCGTGGGTCGTCGCAACAACACCACGCTGCGGCTCATCCGGCTGGGTGCCGGTGGCGGCGGCGGCGGCCGTGGTGGTGGTGGCGGTGGCTTCGGTGGTGGCGCGGGCGGCGACACGGCCAACGTCTACGACGCGAATGCGCCGCTGTTCTTCCGTGCGCTGAACGAAGAGACGAAGTCCGCGGGTTTCTATCGCGACCAGCTCGGCGCGAACAAGGCGCCGGAGCCGGTCGTCATGGCCGACGTCTCATGGGGCACTCCGCTCAAGGCGAAGCACGCGGAGCAATACCTCGTGACCAAGGGGACGTTCGTCGAGTTCCCGAATCTGTTCACGGGTCCAAGCTTGACGAGCCTCGCGAAGATCTCCGACGCGAATCCGCAGCAGAAGGACTACAACTGGGGCACGGTGGAGCTCGTGCGATGGACCAGCAGCGATGGCTTCGAGCAGAAAGGCCTGCTGTACAAGCCCGAGAACTTCGACCCGAGCAAGAAGTATCCGCTCGTCTCGTACTTCTATGAGCAGCTCTCGAACAACCTGCACAGCTACCTGCCGCCGACTGGACGCAACGTCATCAACCCCACGCACTATGTCTCGAACGGGTATCTCGTGTTCGAGCCGGACATTCGCTACGAGGTGGGATATCCGGGCCCGAGCGCGATGAAGTCGATCGTCCCCGGCGTGCAGATGTTGATTGGCCGCGGGTACGTCGATCCGAAGCGCCTTGGACTGCAGGGCCAGTCGTGGGGCGGCTACCAGGCGCTGTACATGATCACGCAGACGCAGATGTTCGCCGCGGCCATGGCCGGTGCGCCGGTGGTGAACATGACGAGCGCGTATGGTGGCATTCGCTGGGGCACGGGTATCTCGCGAGCGGGCCAGTACGAGGGCGGCCAGAGCCGCATCGGCGGAAGCCTGTGGGAGAACCCCATGCGCTTCATCGAGAACTCGCCGCTCTTCTGGCTCGACAAGGTGACGACGCCGTTATTCGTCATGTCGAACGACATGGATGATGCGGTCCCGTGGTATCAGGGTATCGAGACGTACATCGGCATGCGCCGGCTCGGCAAGGAAGCGTATCTCATCAACTACAACAACGACGTCCACAACCCGGCGAGCCGCGCCAACCAGAAGGACATGGCGATGCGCATGCAGCAGTTCTTCGACAACAAGCTGAAGGGCGCGCCGGCACCGGAGTGGATGGTGAAGGGGATTCCCTATCGCGACAAGGGACGCGACCAACTCGCGGGACCGCTGCCTTAGAAGTTTGTCATCCGGAGCCCAGCGAAGGACCTGCACGTTGTCCGTGCAGGTCCTTCGTCGCATTCACGATGCTACATCGACGCGGAGAACATGATGTGCGCCTTCGCCGTGCCCGGAAACATGATCCACGGGAGCTTGTCCGACGGCCTCGCGGACAACCCGGTGGTCGTCGTGGTCGCGAACGGGATGTAGGTGACGAACAGTCGAGTACCACCCGTCACCTTCCCCGTGGCTTCGCTGAACGTGCCACCGAAGACCTGGTACAGCATCGACGCCTGCGCCGGCACCTTGAGCGTCCCCTTCTTGACCTCGGCGAAGCGCGCACTGTCCACCAGCGCGCCCTTCACGCCGTCCGCACGCAGCGCACGCCCGCGCGCCATGAACGGCTCCATGGCCGTGTGATAGCAGGCGGAATGGAAATCCTTGGCGCCTGGCTGCGGCGCAAGGCAGATCATGTCGTTCGTGCCGACGCGCAGCGTCTCGAGCTTGCCGGCGGTTTTGTAGCCAAGAACTGTGGCACCCGCCTGGAGGTCGTCCGGCAGCGCGGTGACCGCCGCGGCGATCTGTGTAGCTGGCGATGCGATGACGGGCGCGGGCTGGACGGGCGCCGATTGGGCGGACGCCGCAGCGCTCGCGACGCAGGCGAGGACAACGCCAATGAGGGGCGAGGGACGCATTTGAGTTCCTTGAAAAGTGTACCGGTGCGAATGCCGAATACGCGGAAGCTACGTCCGCGTAGTCTGGACGCTACCGGTACGCCGCGGAGCGTCGGCGGTGTGCTCGCAGCACCAATCTCCGTCGCGCCTCAGTGTGTCCGCCGAAGGACGACCGGATCCTCCTCGGCCACTCGTCCCTGCGCCGACGCCTCGAACGGCGCGGAGCTGAGTAGAGTTTGCTCATCGTCCGCGTCGCTTGGCGAATCCTCGTCGTCCGCTGGCGCGAGTATCTGTTCGCAGAGCCACATCATGAACAGAGCGCCCGTCGTGAGGACCAACATGGTCTGCACGACGTACGGAACACCCGGTTGCGCCACGACGCCAGGAAGCTGCTGCGTGAAGCGCGCGAATCCGTAGGACTGAATGAGCGCCAGCAGCGTCGTGAGTGCGCGCGTCCAGTGCACGAGCGCCTTGCGTCCTGCCGCATGATTGGACATCTCGCGGACGCGCGAGCTTACGACGCCAGCCAATGCCATGAACATCCGCGCCGAGGCGTACGGCATGATGCCCAGCGCGAGCATCGATCCCCGGGCGGTCGCACCACCAGCGAGCCAGTTGTAAAGCCTGAGCAGGGCCCCACCACCGCCCTGGAGCGCGTTGCTCAGCACCTGCGGATCCGGCGTGGGAACGGCCACTCGCGCACCAACGTCACACAGCAGCACGCCAGCGATCGCGTAGCCGACCTTTCGAATGCCGCCGAGTGCCTTGAGGAATCGTGGACCGATCACGGCGGGAAGTCCTGCGGCTGGTAAGCGCGTGACGCTGGTGATGCTCCTTCTACGGCGCGAGTCCGGGAAAGGTTCGCCAACGCATCCTCTTGTCATCCTGAGCGAAGCGAAGGATCTGCACTGCTGCAGCGACGAGGTGCAGGTCCTTCGCTTGGCTCAGGATGACAACTCTGGGCGTCGTCTCGAGAGCCGGACTCGCCTCACGCCACAGCGCGGTCCGGTTTGTACAGCACCATCATCCCCACTGACGCCACGACCGCGAACGACGCCCCCATCACGAACGCCGCGCTCGCGCCCGAGTGGTCCCATACGTAGCCGAACAGCAGTGACGCCGGTAGCGCCCCGAGGCCGATGGCCAGGTTGAACCACCCGAACGCTGTTCCGCGCCGCTCGAGTGGCACGAGGTCCGCCATCAGCGCGCGCTCGCTGCCCTCGGTCAGGCCGAAGAACACGCCGTACACGGCGAACAGCGCCCACGCATGCCACGGCGCGTCAGCAACTGCGAAGCCCACGTACACGGCGGCATAGAGCATCCATCCCGCGATGAGCGTGGGACGTCGCCCGATGCGATCGGACAACGCGCCGCCCGGGGTGCTCGACAGGGACTTCACCACGTGCAGCGCAGCCCACAGGATTGGCGCCAGCGCGATGGGCACACCCAGCTGGGTCGCGCGCAACAGCAGGAACGCGTCGGTGGAGTTGCCCAGCGTAAAGACGAAAATCACCACGAGCACGCGCCAGAACCGCGCGCCCAGCGGCAGCGTGAGATCGGGCGCTTCCTTCTGCGGAGCACTCGCGGCGCGAGGAATCTCCCGGACGAAGAACACGAGCACCAGCACGGACAGCGCGCCAGGAATCGCGGCCAGCCAGAACACCGTCCGTAGTTCCGCCCATTGCCAGGTGAGCACCGCGAACGCGATGAGCGGACCCAGCACGCCCCCTGCGTGATCCGCCGCCCGCTGGAACCCGAACGCCCGTCCACGAATGCGTGCATCAACCGACTCGGCGATCAGCGCATCGCGTGGCGCGCCGCGAATGCCCTTCCCGACGCGGTCGGCCACGCGGATCACCAGCACTTGCGACGCCGTCTGCGCGATGGCCACCAGCGGCCGCATCAGCGACGCGATGCCGTAGCCCAGCAGCACGAGCGGCTTTCGCTTCCGCATGCGATCCGACCACCAGCCGCTGAACAGCTTGAGGAGCGACGCCGTAGTCTCCGCCGCGCCCTCGATGGCACCGATGAAGCTCGCGTTCGCGCCAAGAACGGTCGTGAGGAAGATCGGCAGGAGCGGATAGATCATCTCGCTCGAGACGTCGGTGAAGAAGCTCACCGCAGAGAGCGCATACACGTTGCGGCTGAGCCGGGGACGCGACGTTTCGGTCATGCCGCATCTTGCGCGAGCGACCACCGTCTCGCCATAGATAGTCCCATGCGCTCGGCACACACGGAGTCTTCGCCAGGTCGCGACACCGAGCTCTTCTCGCTGTTCGCGCGGCTCGATGGGGCGCGCAGTCGTCTCGCCGCCGCGGACGAGCGCGTCGTCGCCACGCAAATCGCCCTCTGCGAGATTCCGTCGCCCACCGGCTCGGAGTCGGCGCGCGGCCGTTCCATCGCCGAGCGGTTCCGCGCACTGGCCCTCGCGAATGTCCGGACGGACGACGTCGGCAACGTGCTTGGCGTGCGACCGGGGACGTCCGATGCAGCGCCCGTCGTCGTCTGCGCACATCTCGACACGATTTTCCCCGCGGGTACACCAGTCCAGGTGGAGCGGCACGGCGCGCAACTGTGCGGGCCTGGCATCGTGGACAACTCACGAGGTCTCGCCGTGATGCTCGCGCTCGCGGAGGCTATTGATGGACGACGCGTCCTCACGCGACGCACGATCATCTTCGCGGCGACGGTTGGCGAGGAAGGCGCGGGCGACCTGCGCGGCGTGAAGCACTTGTTCACGACGCTCGGCGCGCTGCCCTCCGCGTGCATCGCCATCGACGGCGCTGGTGACGACCGCATCGTCACGCGTGCCCTCGGCGCGCGTCGCCTCCGGATCACGTTTCGCGGCACCGGTGGCCACAGCTGGTCCTGTTTCGGGACGGCCAATCCGGTGCACGCGGCGGGCGCCACCGCGGCAAAGCTTGCTGCCATGCCCTTGCCACGTTCGCCAAGGACGACGCTGAGTGTGTGTCGCATCGGCGGCGGAATCAGCGTGAACGCGATCCCCGATGAGGCGTGGCTGGAGGTCGACTTGCGCTCCTCATCCACCGAAACGCTGACGCGTTGCGAGGGCGACGTCCGTCTCGCCATCCAGGCGGCGTTGCGCGAGGAGAACGCTCGGCGGACGTCAGGGACAGCGCCCCTCTCGCATACCGTGGAGACGATCGGGGACCGGCCATGCGGCGAGGTGGACGCCGATCATGTGCTCGTCCGCGCGGCGGTGCAGGCCACGCGTGCCATCGGCCGCAATCCCGGACTGGCCATCGCGTCGACGGACGCGAATGTGCCGATCAGCCTTGGCGTGCCAGCCATTGCCATTGGCGCCGGCGGACGCGGCGGCGGCGTTCACACGTCCGGCGAATGGTACGACAACACCGACGGCGCGCTGGGTGTCGCGCGTGCGCTCACGGTGCTGGTGGCCGCCGCGGGATTGGACAGCTTGTCATCCTGAGCAAAAAGCAGGTCCCTCGGTCGCCGCTGCGCGGCTCCTGTCGGGACGACAAATTGTCATCCTGAGCGCAGCGAAGGATCTGCACCTGCCGTGGCGTAGTTCAGTTCCGCCGTTCAGCTCCCACGAATTTCCGAGTGATCGGAGACCGTCAGCTCGCCCTTCAGCCCTTCGATCGTCACGTCGTCGCCGATGAGCGAGTTGGTGAGCGTGGAGTGCTTCACGCTGCCCTTCTTGCCGATGATCGTGTGCGTGAGCGTCGAGCCCTCGATCACGCTCCCCGCGCCGATCGACACGTTGGGGCCGATGACGGAGTTCGACAGCGTCACGTCGTCCTCGATGTAGACCGGATCGTGGATTGTCACGCTCTTCTCGAGGTTCGCCGGCCGCCGCGCAGCGCCCTTGGAGAGCACCGTCTGGTTCGTCTCCAGCAGCGTGTCGAGCTTGCCCGCGTCGAACCATCCCTCGACGTCGATGACCTGGATCTTCGCGCCCTTGTCGATCATGTACTGGAACGCATCCGTCAGGTAGTACTCGCCCTTGTTCATCGGCTGCGTCAGCACGTGGTCGATGCCCTCGTACAGCAGCTTCCAGTTCTTGATGTAGTACAAGCCAATATTGGCCCGCTTGGACACCGGCGTGCTCGGCTTCTCGATGATCTGCGTCATGTTGCCGTCGGCATCGGTGACCACCACGCCGAAGCGCTGGTAGTCCTCCACTTCCTTCACCCAGATGATGCCGTCGGCGTCGGTCGTCCTGATGACGGAGAGATCCGTCTCGAAGATCGTGTCGACGAAGATGATGAGGACGTCCTGGTCCACGTACGGCTGCGCGAGCTTCACCGCGCCCGCCGTGCCGTCCTGCACCGTCTGCTCGACGAAGACGGCTGGAAGGGACGCGAACTCCTTCCGCGTATAGGCCTCCACCTTCTCCTTCAGGTGGCCCGTGACGTAAACGACCTGCTCCACACCGCCGAGTTTCTGGAGATCCTCGAGGATGTACGCCATCACCGGCTTGCCGGCGATCTTGAGCATCGGCTTCGGCACGAGGTGCGTATGCGGGCGGAGACGTGTTCCCTTTCCCGCCAACGGAATGATGACTTTCATGGTGCGCTGGTCCCCTCTCGTCCGTATTGGTCCTTGAGGCGCACGACGTCATCGAGGTGCGGCGTGCTCGCCTCGAGCACATCGCAGTCCGTGACCGCCTCCATGTAGTGAATCGTGCCGGGGGTGATGCGAAATGCCTCGCCGACCTTGAGCTGCATGTCCTGCGGCGTGCTGTCGCCGTCCATCTGCACCCAGTACTTCAACTCGCCCGCGAGCAGGAAGACCGTCTCGTCCTTCTGCACGTGATACTGCACCGAGAGCTTTTGACCCGCGTTGATGTGCAGGATCTTGCCGACGTATAGCTCCGTTGCGGCCCAGATCGTTTCGTGTCCCCAGGGCTTCGGGACGTGTTTGACGTTGGTGCGGCCACTCATGTCGTTGTTCAGCTCGCGGTGTTGGGGGTGGCCGCAATATCGCCGGGCGCCACAATGGCGACCAGTAGCGCTAGCACTGGCCTTACTGGACGCGGCGACAGGGCTCAGGTGTTCAGGCATCCGCTCCAGTAGTCAGAAATCAGGGGGTGTACGTTCGAGCG
>JANOIJ010000328.1:0-3336 GCA_031407575.1 Gemmatimonadaceae bacterium
TAGCGGACAGGTGCAGATCCTTCGCTGCGCTCAGGATGACATGGATAGGCACCTTTGACGCCAACCCCGTCGGCGACGCGCAAGTCGTTTGCAGCAAGCGCCTTGCAGGCGAGTGTGACCTGGAGCACTCGACAAATTGCGTCCAGTATTTACGACACGGAGGCATGCAGCTGGGGACAGTGCGCTGTTCCTGTCGAGCTCGATCACCGATGTGCAGCATGTGTAGCGGTATGCAACCAATGCCCTCGAGCGTTCGTCTAAAACGTGAGAGCGGCATGCACAGCGGCTGAGCGGTCCTTCGGCTCATCCTTCGCGCCGACGATACCGATACTGGTGCAGGAATGACCCCACCGCACTCGGACCCCACCGCCAGCGTGCTGCGCGCGCAACTCCAGGAGTCACTCGGCACGGCCTACACCATCGAGCGCGAGCTTGCTGGCGGAGGCATGAGCCGAGTGTTCGTCGCGCGCGAGCGTGCACTGGACCGGCTCGTGGTGGTGAAGGTGCTGCCGCGCGAGCTCGCGGCGGGACTGAGCAGTGAGCGATTCCGGCGCGAGATCCAATTGGTCGCCGGTCTCCAGCATCCGCACATCGTCCCCGTGCTGGCCACCGGAGAGGCGGCCGGCGCGCCCTTCTATACGATGCCCTTCATCGAGGGCGAATCGCTGCGCGCGCGACAGGCCACGCACGCCGCGATGCCGCTCCCCGATGCCCTCCGCGTGCTGCGCAACGTGATCGACGCGCTGGCCTATGCGCACGAGCGTGGCATCGTGCACCGCGACATCAAGCCGGACAACATCCTGATGAGCGGGCAGCACGCCGTGGTCACCGACTTCGGCGTGGCCAAGGCACTCACGGCGGCGAATGCGTCGTTCCGCGATGTCGACGCATCGGGCACTGGCATCGGCATGGCCGTTGGGACACCGGCGTACATGGCGCCGGAGCAGGCGGCAGGCGATCCGAACACGGATCACCGCGCCGACATCTATGCGTGGGGACTGCTCGCGTACGAGCTGCTCGCGGGCACGCCCGTCTTCAGCGCGCGGTCGTCGCACGAAATGCTCGCGGCGCACATCGCCGAGCTGCCGCAGCCGATACTCGACCGCAATCCGGACCTCGCGCCGGAGCTGGCCGAGCTGGTCATGGCGTGTCTCGAGAAGGCGCCGGCGTCTCGCCCGGAGAGCGCCGAGTTCGTGCGGGATGCGCTCGATCGAGTCGTGACGCCAACCGGCGGCACGCCGGTGCGCGCGCTGCGCGCAAAGCCTCGCCATCGCATGCGCATGGGCATCGCCGTCGCATCCGTGCTCGTGGTTGCCGCGGCCGCCGCTGCGGCCTTCGCGCTGCGCCCGCGCGCGTCGCGGCTGGACGAGAATCAGGTCGCCGTGCTGCCGTTCCGCATCGCGAGCGCGGATCCCTCGCTCCGCTATTTGCGCGAAGGCATGCTCGACCTGTTGGCCGCAAAGCTGACGGGTGAAGGCGGGCCCCGCTCATCGGATCCGCGGACCCTGCTCAGCGCCTGGCGTCGCGCGGTGGCGTCCGATACGTCGGACCTCACGCGCGAGAAGGCGCTCGACCTCGCCGAGCGTCTCGGTGCTGGGCAGTTGCTCATCGGTGACATCTCGGGGACGGCGCAGAAGCTCACGCTCACGGCGTCGCTCGTCTGGGTGCGCGACGGACGCGCCGACGCGCCGCGCTCGGTGAGCGGGCCGGCAGACAGCCTGTCGTCGCTCGTTGACCGGCTCACGAGCGAGCTCCTGGCGCTCCGTGCCGGCGAAGGCGAACGCATCGGCGCATTCGCGGGCGTGCCGCTCCCTGCGCTGCGCTCGTACCTGGACGCGACGGCACTCTATCGCCGCGCGCATTTCGTTGCCGCGGCGAGAGAGTTCAAGCGTGCCATTGGCTTGGATTCGACGTTCGCGCTCGCGGGTTTGGGGCTCGCGAAGGCTGCCGGCTGGGTGGGGGAGCCGGACGACCGCAAGCTCGGCATGCAGGTAGCGTGGACCCATCGCCAGCGCTTGAATGCGCGCGATCGCGCGCTGCTGCTGGCCACGGCGGGGCCGAACTTTCCCGCCGCGTCCGGTTCCGCGGTCATTCTCGCGGCGCACCAGCGCTATGCGGCGCTCGCGCCGGACCGCGCTGACGCGCAGTTCGAGCTCGGCGACCAACTCTTCCACTTTGGCGCGGCGGCCGGCGTTCCAGACGCCCACGCGCGCGCCATCGAGGCGTTCAACCGCGCCATCGCGCTCGATTCGAGTTTCTCGCCGGCCATCGAGCATCTCGTCATCCTCGAGCTGGAGCGCGGAGACTCAGCCCGCGTGATGCAGCTGGTCGCGTTGTACCTCGCCGCCGACACCACGAGCGAGAATCGCGACGGCATGCGCTGGGCGATGGCGGTGGCGCAGGGCGACCGGGCCACGGCACGCGGCGTTTTGGACCGTCACGGCTCGCTCAGCATGATGACGCGTGCCACCATCGGCGAGCTGCCGCTGCTGGTCGGCAAGTCCGTCGAGGACGCGCAGCGGTTGCTCGATACGCCCAGCGGAAAGAGCACGGACCGCACGGCGCTGTACCTGGACCTCCTCCTTCGCCACGACCTGGCAATGAATCGCGGGCGGCCGCAGCTCGGCGTTCTCCTGCTGGATTCCATCCGTACGCTGGACGTGCGGCCCGGCGCGGACAATGGCGAACGAGTGCGCGACGCGCTGTTCTGGGATGGCGACACGACGGGCGTGGATGCGGCCGCGGAGGCGATGCGCAAGCGGGCGGCGCTCGGCGGGCCCATCCCCGGGACGTTCAAGCGCGGTAAGGACCCCAGCTACTTCTTCAATCTCTGCATCTCCGAGCTCTGGTCGCTCTCGCAGGGCGACACCACAGGCGCGGCGCATGTGGCGGCCATCATGCTCACCAACTACAGCACGCGCGACTCACTGTCGAATCCCGCGATACGCATGGGCTGCAACCTGATGCTGCGCGCGCAACTCGCGGTGTCGCAGCGCCGGCCGGACGCGCGCGCCGCTGTCGACTCGCTCGACGCCTTCCTGCGGACTGCCCCGACGGGTCCCATTCTCTCGATGGGCAACCTGGCCGCGGCACGCATGTACGAGCGACTCGGCGACACGCGCGCTGCGCTCTTTGCCATCCGCCGACGCGAGTACTTCTACGGGCGCGCGTCGTATCTCTCGACCTACCTGCGCGACGAGGCGCGTCTGGCGGACAAGACGGGCGACGCGGCGGGCTCGACGTCCGCGCTGCGCCAGTACGTAAGCATGCGCGCGCCGGAACCCGCGCTCGTCCATGACCTTTCGGAAGCCCAGAGCCTGCTCACGCGTGCTGGCC
>JANOIJ010000340.1:0-2407 GCA_031407575.1 Gemmatimonadaceae bacterium
GGGCAGGGTAGCTCAGCTGGTTAGAGCACGGCACTCATAATGCCGGGGTCGCGGGTTCGAGTCCCGCCCCTGCTATTGCGTAAAGTCCGTGGGGCCAGTGGCCTGGCGGATTTTTGCATTCATGGCCCTTACTCTGGGTCGTGTCAGGGGAAACGCTCGGGGTCCACTCCGCCGAATGTGGATCGCTCGCAACGCAGTCGCAGGCGGTCGTGAGTCCGACGGAGCAGTGTCCCGTGTTGTCACATATAAGTCTTAGTGCTAGACTTATATCATGACGCTCGCGGAGATGGCATTCCTGCTCGATGTCGACACGAAGTGGGTGCTCAATGCCCTCACGGCGCTCCGTCGGCCGCGACGGTACTCCATCGCGCTCGCGCAGCGCCTCGCGGTCACGCGCGCCATTCATGAGGCCACGGGGAGTCCGCTCGCCAGGAGCTTTGCGGAGGCAGCACGTGCACTCGAACCTGTCGACGACCGCGGCGTCCCCATTGTCCTCGCCGCGGCAGATTGCGATGTCGGCATCGTCGTGGATGTCCGCCGTATCCTGTCCTCGTTCAACGTGCGGCGCTCCGTACTCCACACCACGTTCGCGCCTCGGCAGCGCGGGCGCCCGGCCTCCGCTCGGCGTGATCCGATGCGGACCGCCACGGACTGGGGACTCGACGTCACGCTGTTGGCCGACAACCTTGCGAAGACGGTCGAACAGCGCGTGCGCCAACTCGATGCCATGGCGGCGTTTGCCGGCCGTGTGCAACGCGCTCCGGCCTGACCCATGTTCGAGGAGATCCTCGCGGCACTCACGGACCGTGGCATCCGGTTCGTGATCGTTGGGGGCGTCGCGGCCACGGTGCAGGGCTCGGCACGGTTCACCAACGACATTGACCTCTGCTACGACACGGCTCCGGACAACGTTGACCGCCTTGTCACACTCCTCGGGGAATGGCAGGCATATCTGCGAGGCGTTGACCCCGGGCTTCCCTTCATTTTCGATGCGCGGACCCTTCGCACGACACCATTCATGACGTTGACGACGACGATGGGCGCCATCGACCTGCTCGACCACGTGCCAGGCGTCGGCGACTACGCCCGGGCGCTTGCCGCGTCGGAGACAGGACGCGTAGGTGCCGTGGAGTTTCGGTCACTCACGTTGAAAGCGCTCATCGCGTCCAAGAAAGCTGTGCGGCGGAAGAAGGACCTGGAGCAGCTCGTCGAACTCGAGGCAATCCAGGCCCTGCGCAAACGCAACGGGTGAGCGACGCTGACACTGGAATGTCGATTGAACTGTGCACGCGTTGCCGTGTAGGACGTCCTACATTGAACACTCACTCCCGCCGCGGCGCTCCCACACGACCGTTGCAACGCCACACTCGAGAGTCGCCATGTCGTTCCGCGTCACCGCCCACTCGCTCGCGCTCCTCTATGCCATGACCATCCCAGCCGATGGGCGCGCACAAGCCGCGCAGAGCCTTCCGTTGCCGAACAAGCCAGCCTGCTCACCCGCAGCATCGGTCGTGTCGATTCTCGTGCGCGACGCCTCCCGAAAGCCGGTGCCGGGAACGACGGTCGAGATGATCCGCCTCCGCGATGGCAAGTCACTGGGCAAGGCGACCGAGATGCGAGCGGGCCTGGGAGAGTTTGCGCTGCTGGAAGACGACGCACTGCAATGGATCGCGGCAAAAGGCGATCGCATCCGCGTGCGGGCACGCGCCGGGACGCGACGGGCCAGCGTAGTAATCGTCGTCGGACGCGATGCATCGGGTTGCAGAATCGCGAGGCTGTCGGGCCCCGCTGTCGTCACGCTGAAGTAGTCGATCAGGCCGTCACGGATGCGAAGCGGGCCGCCCAGTCGAAACTGGGCGGCCCGTTCTCACTTCCTCCATTCCTTCGCCGAGCTGGCGGCGAATCAGACGGTGCGACGACGGCGCGCGAAGCCGATCACGCCGACGAGGCCAGTCGCCAGGAGCACGACGGACGCAGGCTCCGGCGTTGCAACGACCTGCGCGGTGATGAAGTCGTAGTTCGAGGTGCACCCGGCGTTGCCAGCGACCTGTGCAACGCAGGTGTGGCCCTCGAAGAACCCAAAGAACCCTCCGACGCCGATGTTGTTCGTTTGGCCGAATGACGCCACGCCGGTAATCGTCCAATCGTTGAGGAACGAGGCGCCGCCGGAATCACCCGAGGCAACGGTCACCTCTTCAAGACCGCCGAAGCCAGCGCCGCAGAAGCCGAGGTTGTTGCACACGAAGCTCGCTGTGCTAAACCCGGACCGGTCGAAGTCGGACAGCAGGATACCACCGAACAGGCCGGGGGCCGGATTTCCGATGGTCGCGCAGGAACCGCCGGTCCTACAAGTACTCTCGAATGCCTGAAGCCCGCGACGCAAGACTGCGTTGTCGTTGAACTGATT
>JANOIJ010000351.1:0-9935 GCA_031407575.1 Gemmatimonadaceae bacterium
CTGGAGCGTGGTGAAGGGGTAGTCGCCGATCTTAGGCGTGGCCGCGCTGATGACGGACAGCAAGGTGGACTTGCCGGCATTGGGCTGACCCACGAGACCGATGTCCGCGATGAGCTTGAGTTCCAGCTCGAGCGTGAGGAGTTGGCCGTCCTCGCCCGGCTGCCATTCACGCGGACTACGATGCACCGATGTGGCGAACCAGCTGTTGCCCTTACCGCCGCGGCCGCCCTTGGCAAGGATGAACGTGTCGCCATCGTCCAGTACTTCGGCCAGAATTTCTCCGGTTTCCTGGTTGCGAATGATGGTGCCGGGCGGCACGGGCAGCGTGATGTCCGCGCCCGAGTGACCGGTTTTGTTGGACCCGCTGCCGTGATCGCCACGTTCCGCTTCCCATTGGTCGCGGTACGTGTAGTCGAGCAGCGTGGCGAGATTGCTGTCTCCCCGCACGATGACGTCTCCTCCCTTGCCCCCGTCGCCCCCATCAGGCCCGCCCATTGGGGCGAATTTTTCTCGGCGGAAGCTGGCGATGCCCGAGCCACCCGAGCCGGCGGTGACGCGAACGATGACGCGGTCGATGAACATCCTGATGGTCCGGCGAAGGTAAGGAGGACGGTCCGCTTACGCGTGACCGTTCGAGTGCGCAGCGTACCGTACGAATGCGACGCAGTTTGTAAGGTAGCCCGTGGCGGGGAGCCGACGGGTGCGCAGTCCTTGCGGCGATTCCTGCTTACTGCAGCAGGGAACGCACCTCGCCAACGGATTCGCCGCGCGTGTTGCGCAGCGTGCGGTGCGAGAACTCAGCGAGCCGAGGGGGAAGGTCGCGCGGCAGGGCGCCCAGGTGTTGAAGGACGGCGAGGAGCGCCGGAAACTGGGCGCGTTGCGTGCCGTCCTCGACCTTGATCGCGATGCCGATCCCATCATCGATGATGGCGGCCGAATGCACGCCCTCAGCGCCGACCTTGGCGACGACGCGGCCCTCGGTTGCCTCGATGAGCGCGGAGTCGAAGCGGTCCGTTCCGCCGACGAGGAAGGGGCGCGTCTGCATGGCGTGCACGATGCGCGATGGCACCTCGTGCGAGCGGCGGGCGGCATCGGCGAGTCGCGCGTACGCGGCGGCCATGGACTGAAGGTCGAGCCCGAAGACGACGACGCCGCAGCCGTCGACGGCCTGGGGAATCTGCTCGGCGTCGACGCGTGCCCACTTCGCGACGGCGGCCAGGCATTCCCGCTGCACTTGATGGTCGTGGCGCTCATAACCCACGGGCGACACATTCGCGGTATGCGCGCGGCCGAGCATCGCGGCGTGCTTGCCCGAGCAGTTGTTGTGGAGGCGCGAGGTCCTCTGACCTGACTCGCGCAGGAGCTTGACGCCGCGGGCGGCCAGTGGCTCGTGCGGGCCGCAGGCGAGGTCGCCCTCCTCCATGCCGATAGACGCCAGCATCGCCTGCGCGAGCGAGACGTGCTCCGGCTCGCCGCCGTGCGAGCCGCAGGCGAGGGCGAGCTGGTCGTCGCCCCAGCCGATGGTATCGAAGCCGCCGGTCTCGATGAGCGGCATGATCTGGAAGGGCTTGGCGCACGACCGCCAATGCGTCACGAGCGACGCGTCGCGGGACGCGCCGATGAGCGTGCCCGTCGAGTTCACCACCGCTGCGTGCACGCGGTGGCGCGACTCGATGAGCGATCCTCGTGTGACGGCGATGTCGATTGAAAGCTGGTCCATGCATGGCCCCGCGACCCGGTTCGGGGGGAAAGATAACCGGGGACCTCCGTCACGAGGGGCAAGCGTCGCCGACGAAAAGCAAAAGCGGCCACCGTGAGTGACCGCAATGGGATCGCCGAACGAATGGTCACGCTCGGGCTCGAACCGAGGACCTCTGCTGTGTGAAAGCAGCGCTCTAACCAGCTGAGCTACGCGACCGGACGCGCCGAAAACACCTCAGCGCCGGAATGCGGATTGTAGTCCGGCGAAACTGGCTGGGCAAGTCCTGCGGTAGCGCATGATCGGTCAGAAAACCTTGATGATGCCCTTCGTGTACCTGCTCGGATCCTTCCGCACGTCGGCAAGAATGGCACTCAGGTCGGTGATCAGCTTGTTGAGCTGGTCGTAGAGCGTCTGGTCCGAGAGCATCTTGCTCGCGGTGCCCTGCCCACTGCTGAGCATCTTGAGCAGCGAGTCGGCGCCCTGCGTGATGCCGACCATGTTGCGATACAAGGTGGAGTCGCGGAGGAGGAGGCCCGCCGTCCCCTTGCTCGAGGACACCGAGAGGACGAGGGAATCGGTGGAGCTGATCACGGCGGTGAGCTTGTTGTAGAGCGCGGGGTCGTTGAGCATCCGGCCCACGGTGCCATTGGGATTCTGGAAGCTGGCGAGCATGCTGTTGGCGCGCGCGAGCGTGCCATTCAACTGGTCGTACAGGGCGCGGTTGGTCACGATCTGCCCCAGCGTCCCCTCGCCGCGCACGATGCCGCTGGTGAGCGAGCGCATGTCCCGCGTGAGGGCGACGAGGTCGGTGACGGCGCCGCTGGCCTGTGCAATGACCGCCTCGTAATCGAGCGCGAGGATCGTGGTGACCGTGTCGCCGTCCACGAGGACGCGCGCCTTCGGCGTGCCGGGCGTGATGTCGAAGGCCTTGTCGCCCAGGAGACCGAGGGTGCGCAGCTTGCCCCGTGAATCGAAGCGGACCTGCTCCTTGATGCCCTCATCGATGGCGAGCGTGAGCTTGAGGTTGCGACTGGTGTCCGCGTCGACGGGAAGGAACTCGATGGCCTTGACCGAGCCGGCGAGCTGGCCGGCCACGAGCACGGCGCCGCCTGTTCGCAGCCCATTCGCATCTGGCAGAAACGCGACGAGCTCGTACCGCTTGGAGAAGAGGTTGGCCGCCTGTCCCAGCTTGTACACGGCGGTCCCGATGACTCCGAGCGCGACGAGGATGACGAGCCCCACGCGCAGCTGATCCCAGGTGAGTGTGGCAGAGCGTTTCATGGTGTCAGTAGCCGCCGAGGAAGTCGCGTATGTAGGGGTCGTCGGAGGCTGCCATCTCTTCCGGCGTGCCGAAAAATCCGATGCGGCGTTCGTTGAGCACGGCGACGCGCGTCGCCATCCTGAAGACAGAGCGAATGTCGTGCGAGACCACCACACTCGTCACGTTGAGCTCCCGCTGGAGCTTCATGATGAGGCGCGTGATGGTGCCGGTGGTGAGCGGATCGAGGCCGGACGTCGGCTCGTCGTACAGCATGATCTCCGGATTGTTTGCCATGCCGCGCGCGATGCCGACGCGCTTGCGCATCCCGCCGGACAGTTCCGAGGGCAACTGCTCCATCACGCGGTCCGGCTCGAGGTCGACGAACTGGAGCTTCTCGCGGACGCGTTGCTCGATGGCGTCGTCGTCGAGGTCGGTGTGTTCGCGCAGCGGATACGCGATGTTCTCGAACACGGACATGGAGTCGAACAGCGCGGCACCCTGGAACACCATGCCCATGCGCTGGCGCACCTCGAGTGCCTCCTTGAACGTGAGGCCCACGATGTCCTGGCCCGAGATGCACACGCGTCCCGTGTCCGGCACGAGGAGGCGCAGGATGAGTTTGAGCGCGGTGCTCTTGCCCGTGCCCGACTCGCCCACGATACAGACGGTTTCGCCGTGGCGCGCGATGAGCGAGACGTCCTCGAGGATCGGACGGTCGAAGGCGAGGAACACACCTTCGAGCGCGATGATCGAGTCGGAGTCACCCGCATCTTCCTTTGCGGTCTGTCGCTCGAGCGCCTCGGGCTCGTCTCCTTCCAGCTCGCCGCGAATGACGGCGCGAATCTGGTCGGAGCTGCGTTCCGTGACGCGACGGCCATCGCGACGGCGGTCTGCGTCGCGCTGATCCTCCTTCGACATCGCGCGCGTGTCGCGCTCATCGTCGCCGGTCATGGCGTGAACACGGAGAGCAGGATTTGCGTGAGGAAGTAGTCCACCACGAGGATCAGGATGCTCGAGAGCACTACGGTGCGCGTCGTTGCCTGACCCACTCCTTCGGTGCCGCCGGTGGTGTTGAGCCCGAAGTAGCAGCCGGAGATGGAGATGATGCCGCCGAACACGAACGGCTTGACGAGGCCCTGAATGAAATCATTCGGGATGTAGCGCATCGTGAAGCCGCCGGAGATGACCTGTTCCCACACCGTGCGCCAGTACTGCCCCGTCGGAATGCCGATGAGCAGCGTGGCGATGAGGTTGCCGCCCACGATGCCGACGAAATCGTTGATGATCGTGAGGATGGGCAGCATGATCAGCGCAGCGAGGACACGCGGCGTGACGAGCTTCTTGATCGGGTCGGTGCCGAGCGTGTTGAGTGCGTCGATCTGTTCCGTGACCCGCATGGAGCCGAGTTGCGCCGCGATGCCCGAGCCCACTCGGCCGGCGACCATGAGGCCGGCCAGCACGGGGCCGAGCTCGCGAATCATCGAGCCCGCAACGAGACGGCCGACGAGTGCGGAGATGCCGAACGCCTGGAGCTGCACGCTCGACTGGAGAGCGAGCACCATGCCCGTGAAGAAGCCCGTGAGCAGCACGATGCCGAGCGACTTGACGCCGATCTCGTCCATCTGCTGAATGACGTCCTGGCCGTAGAACGGACGCGCGAAGATGAAGCCGATCGCGCGCCCGGCCAGGGAGAAGTACGCCTGAACGGCCTGAAGCTTTGCCTTGGCGCCGTTGGTGAGACGCTCAGTCAGGGCTGGCAAACGGTGGGTATGCGGGGTCGGTTAGAGGGGGACGCGGCTATCTAGGCAAAGGGTGTGCCGGGCGCGGCAGTTGTGTTGCTTCCCCGTTACGACGGCGCTTAGCTTCGTCACACATGCCATTTCCCCTCTCGCGCGACCGGCTCGCGGAACTGCTGGAGTCTGCCCGCGGCAAGCGGATCGCCGTGGTTGGAGATGCGATGCTCGACGTCTACCTCATCGGCGACGTCGAGCGCATCTCACCCGAAGCTCCGGTGCCCGTGGTCAGCGTCCGCGAGCGGACCCATGCGATGGGCGGCGCTGCGAACGTCGCGCAGAACGTCGCGGCCATCGGCGCGCGATGCGACCTCGTGGCGACCGTAGGCGGCGACCGCGCAGGAGAGCAGCTCCGAGAGATGCTGCGCGCCATCGATGCGGCGGAGTCGCTCGTCACGGTGTCGCGCTGCACCACGCAAAAAACACGGATCGTCGCCCGTTCGCAGCAGCTGGTCCGCGTGGACGAAGAGCAGGCAGACGACCTGGAAGGCGCCGACGTGGCGGCACTGCTCGACGCGGCGACGGGCGCCATTGCCCGCGCCGACGCCCTGGTCCTGGAGGACTACAACAAGGGCGTACTGGTGCCGCGCGTGATCCGCCATGCCATCGACCTGGCGCGCGAGCGGGGCATTCCCGTGATCGTCGATCCGAAGTTCCGCAATTTCTTCAGCTATCGCGGTGCAACGATCTTCAAGCCGAATCGCCGTGAGCTGGAGGCGGCGTTGGGCGCGGCCGTGGACGTGGATCACCCGCAGGCGCTTCCCGCCACGCTCGAGCGCCTTGGCGTCGACCATATCTTGCTCACGCTGGGCGAGCGCGGCATGGCACTCTTCTCGTCGCAGGGGGAAGTCGTGCGCGTGCCGACCGCCGCGCGGCAGGTGTACGACGTCGTCGGAGCGGGCGATACGGTGACGGCGTATCTCGCGAGCATGCTCGCCGCCGGTTCTACCGTGCGCGAAGCGGCGCAGATCGCCAACATCGCCGCCGGCATTGAAGTCGGGAAACTCGGAGCCGCGACGGTGTCACCCGACGAGATGCTGACGTTTGTGGAGGAGCACGCGAGGTGAGACGAGGCCGCAGAGCGCCGGCAGAGACGACCGTTCAGGCTCCGTGGTAGTCGCGGTACCAAGCGACGAAACGGCGCAGCCCTTCTTCGATCGACGTGTCGGGACGGAATCCCACGTCTCGCTGGAGATCGTCCACATCGGCGTACGTGGCTGGCACGTCGCCGGGCTGCATGGGCAGCATGCGCTTGGCCGCGGTGCGGCCAATGGCGGACTCGAGCGCAGAGATCATCCGCATGAGCTCCACCGGGTTGTTGTTCCCGATGTTGTAAATGCGATAGGGTGCCCGCGAATTCGACCCCGCTACCTCTCGAGGCTCGGGAATGCGGTCGAGCACACGCACCACGCCCTCGACGATGTCGTCGACGAAGGTAAAGTCGCGCTGCATGAGCCCGTTGTTGAACACGTCGATGGGCTGCCCCGCGAGTATGGCCTTCGTGAAGAGGAAGATCGACATGTCCGGCCGTCCCCACGGTCCGTACACCGTGAAGAAGCGAAGCCCCGTGGTCGGGACGCCGAACAGATGGCTGTACGTGTGCGCCATGAGCTCGTTCGCCTTTTTCGTCGCGGCGTACAGGCTTACCGGATTGTCCACCGAGTCCGACGTGCGGAACGGCAGTTCGGTGTTGGCGCCATACACGGAACTGCTCGACGCATACACGAGGTGGCCGACCTTCGTGTGGCGGCAGCCCTCGAGGACGGTGAGGAAGCCGGTGATGTTCGTGTCCGTGTACGCGGCGGGGTTCTCGATGGAGTAGCGCACGCCGGCCTGCGCCGCGAGGTGCACCACGCCGTCGAAGCGCTCACGCGCAAACAGGCGCGCCATGCCATCGCGGTCCGTGATGTCGAGCCGCTCGAAGCGGAAACCGGGGCGGCCCGTGAGGCGCGCCAGCCGCGCCTCCTTCAGCGAGGGATCGTAGTAGTTGTTGAGGTTGTCGAGGCCCACGACCTCTCGGCCCTGGTCCAGCAGCTTGGCTGCGACGTGCGATCCGATGAATCCGGCTGCGCCGGTGACTAGCACAGTGCCCATTCTGATTGCGCTTCGTTCCAGTTCTGTCGGGATCCACGCCCGCGGTGGACGATCACGCGTAACTATAAACGCCGTGAGGACGCTACGCGTCCCGAGTCCGCCACATTTCTGCCAACTGCTCCTCCCAGTGCGGCAGGCGAACATCAAACCCGTTCGCGATCGCGCTGCAGTCCAGCGCGGAATACGCGGGCCGTCGCGCAGCTACGGGATAGTCCCGCGTCGCGACTGGCGTGACGCGACGCACGACGTGCTCCCCAGCGTCCGGATCCAGCGCCAATGCGCGGACCGCGAAGCCGTGGCGCGTGGTTTCGCCCGCGGCGCTCATGTGCCAGACCCCATGACCTGCGCGCCAGGCCGCGGCGTCAGTCGACAACTGGGCGAGCAGCGCCGCGGTACCGCGCGCCACGGCATGCGACCAGGTGGGGCTCCCCGTTTGGTCATCCACCACGCGAAGCTCCTCCCGCTCGCGCGCCAACCGAGTGATGGTGCGGACGAAATTGGTGCCGGTGTGCCCGTAGACCCAACTCGTTCGCAGCACCAGGGCGCGATCCGTCTCCCGCAGCGCGCCCACGTCGCCCGCGAGCTTGGTCACGCCATACCAGCTCAGCGGGCCCGTCGCATCCGTCTCCGTGTACGGGCGCCGCTGTGCGCCGGAGAACACATAGTCCGTGGAGTAGTGGAGGAGATTGGCGCCCACGCGTGCGCACACCGCCGCGAGCGTCGCGGGCAGCTCGCCATTCATTCGCTCAGCGGCGGCCCGTTCGTGCTCGGCATCGTCCACACGCGTGTACGCCGCTGCGTTGACGACGACGTCTGGCCGCAACGCCATCACGAACGCGTCGACATCATGCAAACGCGCGCAGTCGAGCGTGGCGCGCGTCGGTGCGCTCACATCGCCCAACGGGCCGAGCGTCGTCCGCAGCGCTCCGCCGATCTGGCCGCTGCCACCCAACAACAGGATGCGCAACGACGTGCTCACGCGCGCGAGTATGGCGGCAGCGCGTGCGCGGGCAAGTCGCGCAGCCGGGGCGCGTCGCGATCCTTGGCCGAGAGGATCGGTTCGAGCGGCCACGCAATCGCAAGGTCCTCGTCCGACCACAGGATCGAGTGCTCGGACGAATGGTCGTAGTAGTCGGTGCACTTGTACAACACGGTCGCATCGGCCGAGAGGACCTGAAAGCCGTGTGCGAATCCGGGCGGGATGTACAGCTGGCGCCGGTTCTCACCCGAGAGCGAAATGCCCGTCCACTGCCGATACGTCGGGGAGCCCGTGCGGATGTCCACGGCGACGTCGAACGCCTCGCCCTGCACCACGCTGATCAGCTTCCCCTGCGCGCGTGGCTGCTGGTAGTGCAGGCCGCGCAGCACGCCGCGCACGGAATGCGATACGTTGTCCTGCACGAAGTCGTCGACGATCCCCGCCTCTGCGTACCGCGCTCGGCTCCACGATTCGAGAAACGCTCCGCGTGCATCGGCAAAGACCGCGGGTTCGATGACGACGAGTCCCGGAATGTCCATCGGCGTCACCTTCACGCAGACGACCCCGACTGCGGCTCGCTGAGCAGTGCCTTGAGATACGCGCCATAGCCGCTCTTCTCGAATGGCGCGGCCAGGGCGGCCAATGCCTCGTCGCTGATGAAGCCCATCCGCCACGCGATCTCTTCCGGCGCGGCGATCTTCATTCCCTGTCGCGTCTCGATGGTGCGGATGAAGCTCGACGCTTCGTGCAGCGAATCATGGGTGCCCGTGTCCAGCCACACCGACCCGCGTCGCAGCAATTCCAGCCGCAGCTGCCCGCGCCGCAGGTACTCGACGTTGAGGTCCGTGATCTCGTACTCACCGCGCGCGGAGGGCACGAGCTCGCGCGCGATGTCGCATGCCTGGCCGTCGTAGAAGTACAATCCGGTCACCGCGTAGTTCGACTTGGGGTTTGTGGGCTTCTCCTCGATTCCCAGCACGCGGCCGTCCGCATCCAGCTCCGCGACGCCGTAACGCTGAGGATCACTGACGCGATAGCCGAACACCGTGGCGCCCGGTGCGTCCTGCGCCGCCTGCTGCAGCTGCCGCACGAGTCCTGTGCCGTAAAAGATGTTGTCGCCAAGAATGAGTGCCGACGGCGCTCCGCCAACGAACGTCCGGCCGACGACGAACGCCTGCGCCAGCCCGTTTGGCTGTTGCTGCACCGCGTACGAGAGCTGGATGCCCCACTGCGCGCCGTCGCCGAGCAGCGCCTGGAACAGCGGCAGGTGGTGCGGCGTGGAGATGAGGAGGATGTCGCGGATGCCCGCGAGCATCAGCGTCGTGAGCGGATAGTAGATGAGCGGCTTGTCATACACGGGCAGCAGCTGCTTGCTCACGACGAGTGTAAGCGGATGCAACCGCGTCCCCGTGCCACCGGCGAGGATGATGCCTCGGCGCGCGCTCATCGCGGCGGCTCCACGGCGCCGAGTCCCAGGCGCTCGCCGGCGTAGCGGCCGGCGAGGATGTGCTCGACCCACGCCGCGTTGGCGAGATACCACTCCACGGTGCGTCGCAGGCCCGTCGCGAAGTCCGTGGTTGGACGCCACTGCAACTCGCGCTCGATGCGCGAGGTGTCGAGCGCGTATCGCAGGTCGTGGCCCGGGCGGTCGGCCACGTGGGTGATGAGCGATGCGCGCGGACCAACGCGCGGGTCCACGATCTCGTCGAACAGCAGGCAGAGCTCACGCACGACGTCGATGTTCCGGCGCGGAGATCCTCCACCGATGTTGTACGCGCGACCCGGCGCGCCGCGCTCGAGCACGGCCATCAGCGCATCGGCGTGATCGTCCACGAATAGCCAGTCGCGGACCTGCTCACCGTTGCCGTAGACGGGGATTGGCTTGCCCATGCGCGCGCGCTGCACGGCGAGGGGAATGAGCTTCTCCGGATACTGATATGGCCCGTAGTTGTTCGACGAGTGCGTCGTGATGGCGGGCAGTCCATACGTGTGATGCCAGGCATGCACCAGATGGTCGGACGCCGCCTTGCTCGCGGCATACGGCGAACGAGGCGCGTACGCGGACTGCTCGTCCGACGTGTGTCCATCGGCAATGGAGCCGTACAC
>JANOIJ010000386.1:0-16929 GCA_031407575.1 Gemmatimonadaceae bacterium
GGCCAGAGTCAGGCTACGGTGGGCTTACCCTCCGTGACCGTTCCGGTCTTGTCCAGCACGATCGTCGTGATGTCCCCAGCGCGCTGCAGCGCTTCGCCGCCCTTGATCAAGATGCCGAGCTCGGCGCCCTTGCCCGTCGCGACCATCACTGCCGTCGGTACGGCGAGGCCCATGGCGCAGGGACACGCGATGATGAGCACGGCGACGGCCGCCGCAAACGCACGCACCGCGGGAGCTGTGACTCCGTTGACGTCAGCGATGACGAACCATGCGACGAACGTCGCGATGGCGATGGAGACGACGATCGGCACGAAGATGCCGCTGATCTGGTCGGCCAGGCGCTGAATCGGCGCGCGCGAGCCCTGCGCATCGCGCATGAGACGGACGATCTGCGCGAGTACGCTATCGCTCCCCAGCGTCGTGGCCGTGTACCGAAACGCGCCGGTGCGGTTGATCGTCCCGCCAATCACGCGATCACCGGGCTTCTTGGCCACGGGTAGCGACTCGCCCGTGAGCATCGACTCGTCGACCGCGCTCTCACCGGTGACGATCTGTCCGTCGACGGGCACGCGCTCTCCCGGCCTGACGAGAACCATCTCGCCATGCTGCACGGACTCGACCGGCACGTCGATCTCGGACGAGCCCACGGCGTCGGTCCTCAACACGCGAGCTGTCTTCGGCTGGAGATTCACGAGCGAGCGCAGCGCCGTGGACGTCTTCCGCTTGGCGCGCGCCTCGAACGCATTGCCAGTGAGAATCAGCGCGATGATGATGATCACCGCCTCGTAGTAGACATCGGGCGCGATGCCGCGGCGCAGGAAGAAGCCGGGCGTAGCGGTCGCCATGATCGAATAGAGGAAGGCTGCACCCGTACCGACCGCGATCAGCGTGTTCATGTCCGCCGAGTGGTGCCGGAAGGCCGCCCAGGCGCGTGTGTAGAAATCGCGGCCGGCCCAGAGCATGACGCCAAGCGTGGCGACGAGCAGCGTCCACGATATCACCGCGGGTGACACGGCGTAGAGCCACGGTACAATGGCGCGGAGCGAGGGGTCGAGCACCCGCATTGTCCAGGCGAGGAACGGATCCGCAGTCATGGCAGCACCGTGACCCGCCATCGTGCCGAACTGGCTCATGAGCGGCATCGAGACGATCATCGCAATGGCGCCGAGTATCCCACTGACGATCGCCTTGCGGCGGAGATCGACGAACTCCTCGTCCTGCGCGCGATCGCGCACCTCCTGTTCCTCGAATGCCGACTGGCCGGGCGCCGCCAGCTCGGCGCCGTAGCCCGTTTCGCGAATCGCGTCGACCAGCCGATCGGGCGAGACGGTGGCCGGGTCATACGCAACCGTCGCGGTGTGCATCATCAGGTTGACCGAGGCATCACTGACGCCTGGCTGCTTCTCCAGTGTGCGCTGCACTCTCGACTGGCACGCGGCGCACGTCATGCCGGACACGGGTATGCGGATGGTGGTCGAGGTCATTGCATCACCCCTCAGCGATCACGGCGCCGCGCAGCATGCTCATGCCGCACATGAATTCGTACCGGCCGGGTGCCGGTGGCGTGATGTCGACAATCGTCGTCTGGCCCGTGGGCAGGAACCGGCGAATGTTGAAGTCGGGGAACACGATCTCCTCCGAACAACTACCCGTATCGCGCCGGTCGAAGGCCAGGCGAACGGGCTCGCCTGCCTTCACGCGAATGGTGGAAGGCGAGTAGCCGCCGTCGACGACGACCGTTACCTGCGCCGTGCTGGTTGAAGGGCTCGAGCCCGCCGCCGCGGTCGAGGCGAGTGTTCCGATGGCAACGGAGGTGGCGCGCCCGGCAAGGAAGAAATACCAGTTCACCCATCCGATGAGCCCGAGGCCTGCGAGAATGACTGCCCAATCCCTGACAAGCATCTCCATTCCTCCGGTCAGGACCGCGAAGGTAAGTCAACGAACTGCCGCACGGAGTATCCGGCGTTGCCCACCGCAGCGGAGATCTGGTCGGACGTGACGCGCGTCTCGTCGAGCTCGAGGGTGGCGCTGCCCACCTTGACGTCCTTGACCATGACCGCATCAAGGCTTCCGAGCGCCTTTCGAACCCCAGCGACGCAATGGCCGCACCTCATCCCATCGAGCAGAATGGTCTTCTCTTGCATGCTACACCTCGTGCAGTGAGAGCGAGCAACATACCCCCTACCCGTATCTTAATACCCCCGGGGGCTATGTCAAGGGTCGCTGCTCACGTGTGCGACGTTATGCCTGCGCGAGGTCTGGGTGCTGCGCGATCGCTGGGCCGGAAGCAGGAGATGATCGGACAGTTGGCTAGTGGATCAGTCATCGTCCAAATAGTGCCGCCAACGCAAGCAACCGAGGGCCAGGGACCGGAGCAGTCGGGCGACCATACGCCGGCAGGGCGGCGCAGTTGTAGGCCTTCGCCCCGGCTGGTTGGAACATTCACACCTCTCCGAGGCGCCGCCGGCGCGCATCGCGGAGGCAAGCCGCGCCCTCTGGCGGCCAGGCGAATTGCTGCTGTATGAATGGCACCCATTCCGGCGAGAGGCGAGGTTGTTCGGCCGCCTCGAGCACGCCGAAATACAGTTCATATCAGACGCACCACCGCCCATGAAATTCCCGCCCCGTGCGGAGAGGGTGTTGCACTATCGCTGGCCGGTGATCACCAGGTTTGCCGCGGCGCTTGTCCGCCGGCTTCAGGAGGGACCTGACGTCGGGATGACGGCGAGGCGCGTTCGACTCGGTTGGCGAATGGAATGCAACGCCGTTGCCGTCGGCTCCTCAGACTAAAACAGAAAGTAGAGAACGAGCACCAGCACGACGACGACGGCCACAATGGCACCATATCGGCGAAGTACCGCATGCACTCCAGGGCCGAGCACGTACGCGAGCGCGGCGATCGGCACGTACTTGAGCGCGCGTCCGAGGAATGATCCCAGCACGAAGGAGCCGAGCGGCAGGTCCCCGGCGCCCGCCATGGCGGTGTACAGCATGTACGGGATGGGTGTGTACCCGGACGTAGCAAGCGCGAGGTGCATGTTCTCGCCATACACCTTGGCGACGGCCGTCATGTATTGCGCAAGGCCGTATGAGTCCAGCAGCGGCCGCACGACATCCGCGAACAGCACACTGCCCAGGTAATAGCCCCCAATGCCGCCGACCACGGAAGCCGCAGTTGCAATGGACGCAAACCAGACGGCCCGTTCCCGGCGCCCCAGGATGAGCGCAATCAGCATTGCTTCCGTGGGTCCGGGGAACACCGTCGCCTCGAGCAGCGCGAGCACGACGAGAATCGCCGCACCAAGCGGGCGGTCCGCCAGCGCGACGAGCCGCTCGACCACTCCGGGCCGAGCCGGTGACGGCACATCGACGCCGGACGACGATTCACTGCGGGACACGTCCGGCACGCTCGGTCTTCTCCCAAGTTACTTTCGCGAAACGCATGATCCGGGCCTTTATGGCCTGTAAAGTGCGCCCAGCGCTCGAACCACATTGTTCCGGCAAGGGCCATGAGTGACCCGCACGCACATCACCATGCGTCCAACACAGGTGTCCCTGCACGCGCGTTGCCGCAGGGCCCATCGCCGACGCATGACCCTGATCACGCTGCACACGCGGGCGCGCCGAGCGACCACGGGAAGCACGCTGGGCACAGCGTGGAGGGATTCCGGCGGAAGTTCTGGCTGAGCCTCGTCCTGACTGTCCCGCCGCTCGTTTGGGGACACATGCTGCAGGACGCACTCGGATACACCCCACCTCAGTTCTCAGGAAGCCACTACATCCCCGGGCTGTTCGGCACCGCCGTCTTCGTCTACGGTGGATGGGTGTTCCTCCAGGGTGCGGCGCGCGAACTGCGAAGCCGTGCGCCCGGGATGATGGTGCTCATCTCGCTCGCCATCAGCGTCGCATTCGGATTCAGTGTCGCCGTCGCGCTTGGGTTTCCGGGAATGCCGCTCTGGGAAGAGCTCGCGACGCTCGTGACGATCATGTTGCTCGGGCATTGGCTCGAGATGCGCTCGATCTCCCAGGCGCAAGGTGCACTCCAGGAGCTGGCCAAGCTGCTGCCCGACGTTGCAACGAGAATCACGTCGGGCGACGCGACGGAAGAGGTGCCCGCGTCAGATCTCCGCGAACGCGACGTCGTCCTCGTGCGTCCGGGGCAGAGCGTTCCAGCAGATGGCGTGGTCAGCCACGGAACGAGCGACATCGATGAGTCGATGATCACGGGAGAATCCAGGCCCGTCTCAAAAGCCACCGGCGATCGCGTCATCGCGGGTACCGTGAATGCCACCGGCGCCCTCCGTGTCGAGGTGACCGCGATTGGCGATCGCACCGCTCTCGCGGGAATCATGAGGCTCGTCGCCGATGCGCAAGTGTCGCGCTCGAGAGTGCAGATCCTCGCGGACCGCGCAGCGTTCTGGCTCACCTGGGTCGCACTCGGCGCGGGTGGCCTGACCTTCGTTGGTTGGCTCATGGCAGGTGCTTCCCCCTCCGAAGCCGTCGAGCGCCTTGTGACCGTGCTCGTCATCGCGTGCCCGCACGCGCTCGGGCTCGCGGTGCCGCTGGTGGTCGCGATCTCGACGACCATCGGCGCGCAGAACGGTCTCCTTATCCGGGACCGCCGTGGACTCGAGGAGGCCAGGAACCTCACGACGGTCGTGTTCGACAAGACGGGAACGCTGACCCTTGGGCAGCATCGCGTGGTGGACATCGCGGTGACCGACGGGTGGACGCCGGAGGAGGCGCTCGCCGTCAGTGCGGCGCTCGAGCGCAACTCGGAGCACCCCGTTGCGCGCGCGATCGTGACCACCGCCGAGGAGCGCGCGGTCGCGAAGTACGATGCCGACAAGTTTGCGTACGTGGCAGGCCGCGGTGTGGAAGCGGTGGTGAAAGGGAATTCGTTTGCCGCTGGGGGGCCGAATCTGCTGCGGCATCTGAAGTTGGAGGTGCCCTCGGCTATCCAGCCGATGGTCGACAAGGCGGCAGGGCAGGGCCAGGGCACCATCTACCTGGTGCGCGAGTCAACCACGGTCGTGGCAGCGTTCGCCGTTGCAGACGCCGTGAGGCCGGAGTCCAGGGAGGCCATCGAACGCCTCCATGCCGACGGCATCGAGGTGGCCATGCTCACCGGCGATGCGAAAGCCGTCGCGGACGGCGTCGCGAAGGAACTGGGCATCGACACCGTGCTCGCGGAGGTGCTGCCCGATCAGAAGTCGGCGAGGATCCAGGAGCTTCAGGCGCAGGGCAAGCGTGTCGCCATGGTGGGCGATGGCGTCAATGACGCACCCGCGCTGGCTCGCAGTGATGTCGGCATCGCGATCGGTGCGGGTACGGCCGTCGCGGTGGAGGCAGGCGACATCGTTCTCGTCCGCAGCGATCCGCGTGACATTGCACGCATCATCACGCTCAGCCGCGCAACGTACCGGAAGATGGTGCAGAATCTCTGGTGGGCCGCCGGCTACAACGTCGTCGCGATCCCGCTCGCCGCCGGCGTGCTCTCCCGCTGGGGTGTGAACCTGACGCCAGCGGGGGCTGCGGTGCTGATGTCGCTCAGCACGATCATCGTCGCCGTGAACGCGCAGCTGCTGAGGCGGGTGAAGCTCTGAACGCGGCGACGTTACGGCTTCTTCGCGGGTGGCATGACGTGCTTGGAATGATCGATGGCAGGAGGCGCCTTCGGCGGCGTGACCGCAGGAGTGACCTTCTTTGCGGTCGGCTTCCTGGCTGTCGACGCGGACGTCTTGCCCGCAGCAGGCTTGGACAGCTTTGATGGAGCGGCACGACGAACGGGCGTCTTGTCGTTGCCACTCGCGGGAGCGAGCAGCGCCTCCATGTGTGCGCGATGCTCGGCGGGAGCCGCGCTCGCCGCGTCGAGCATCATCCGTCGCATCGCCGTATCGGCTACGACTCGCCGCCGGACGACGGAGTCCATGAGCAGGCGCATGTGCAGCTCGGTTGCGCTGGCAGCAGCGACCGGCGACGCGGCGTGGCCCATCGCCGCGTGATCCACTGGTGCGGGCGCACTGGCCGCCTTGGCGGCCGCGGCGTGCTGGGAGTGGTCGGGCTGTGTCGTGTCTCGCCGCGTGGCTGAGCTGTCTGGTCGTGTGGCCGGCGTCGCGGCATGATCCATCCCCGGCATTGCGCCGTGGTTCATGGACGCCATCACGGCACCGCGTGCGACTGTCGGCGTCGGAAACGCCGGGAGGAACCCGACAGCAGGCCCACCCATGTTCTGCACGCCCATCATCGCGCTCATGTCCCGCCACCCAGACTCGGTGGTGACAAACGACGTGTCATCGCGATACCGTCGCGCGGCTTCCAGGATCGCCGACCGCTTCTGGTTCCGCGGAAGGCTGTCGTTGGCGAGGATGTCGGAGATCACGTCGTGCATCGAGTGCAGATTGTCGAAGATGATCGACGCCTCCGGGTACCGGCGTGCGAACTCGGGCGCAACGGCCGCCGTCATCGGCATCACGCGCGGCATGTTCGACGGAGCGTTCTCGATCATCTGGCGAAACCGCGCAACGGCGGCGGTCACCCCCGTCATGCGCTCGTCCTTGTTCCGGCCGACGAGCAGTGGCTCGTAGAGACCCACCTGAAGCCAGTGGTACGCCCAGATGAGGCCATTGAACTTGGGAAATTCGCGCCGAAACGCCACGGAGTAGGGTTGTCCTTCCATCAGCTCCATGGTCTTCGGGCGCGAGCTGAAGGCGACGTCTCGACGAGATTTGTAATACGACACGAGTCGCGCGACTTCCTGATCCTTCTCGGCAGGCGAGTATCGCTCGTCGGCCCAGACGTCGTAGATCTGCCGGTGAAGGATGTGCGCCCACTCGAACATGGCTTTTGCTTCAGGCGCGAGCTTGGCGTACGCGATCTCAATCGCCGCTTCCTCGAGCGGAACATGCGGCGGATTCGCCAGCAGTTCGCGCGTGATGAAGTTGTATTCCTTCTCCTCGAGCACGGATGCGGACCCATCCGGGTCGGTCCACAACCGCTCGTACAGGATCGCGTGGCCGTAGTCGAACGCGTTGAAGAGCCGATCCGCGCCAGGGTAGTTGTCGCGAAACTTCCAGTTGTGCTTCGCCTGGAGGTAGAACTGCTCGTGGACCGTCGACCACTGTGCCGAGGCGGCCGCACCGGGCGTCGCGAGCAGCGCCACGCCAAGCAAGGCAGAACGAGCGATCAGCGACGCAGTACGGTGCAACATGATCCAGACTCCCTGTGTCAGTTCGCAGTCTCTCAACGTCGCCACGGCAGGCCGAATGCGTACGCCGTTCCGAAAGTCACATACCACGCGCGATCGGCGCCCGTAAAGCGCTGCCCGAGTCCGCCATCAAGCGCCCATCGCGGGCTGGCCTGATATCGAACGCCGGCGCCAGACGTCCACTCGACCGCCTCATCGGCGTGCAGCGGCTGGCTCGAGTACAACTCCGCGGTCACGAGGACGGCACGGAGCGGAAAGGTCTTGTCCACGGCAATACCAGCCAACCACCGGCTCGCCTCGACAATGCCGGTGCTCGTTGCGGAAGGCGCATCGCCGGCGGTGTACTGCGCGTTCACGTGAAAGCGCGCGACGCGAAACGTCTTCGTCAGGATGCCCGTGACCGTCAGGTACGTGCGATCCGGTCCGAGGCTTCCCACGGGAAACTGCGCATCGGCGCCAATCGCGAGCGCGGGAATCGACGTCTCGACGTTGAGGTTGTGCAGCAGGGCGACGTCGAGGCCGGCAAGCCCCGTCGTGGTCCGACCGGCTCCGGCGTCCACTATGGCGAGCGGAAAGCCAACTTCGAGCTGCGTCCTCGGCAAGAAACCGATGGCGAGCTCTGGCTCGATGCCCCAATGGTAGACGCCGCTCCGCGATCGCTCGATTCGCAGGGGCGCCGCTTGCAGCTCGAGCCCGCGATACTCGAGCGCGTACGCATCCTCGATGCGAACGGGGCGCCCGCGGTCGGTGTTGTAGTAGTCCGTTTGCGCCAGCACCGGCGACGCAAGCGCGCCCAGTAGCGCGCAGCCGGCTAGAACTTCTTTCATCAGTCTCCTCGATGTGCCTGCGACATGTCCGTGTACGCATGCATTCTACCAACTGATTTACGCACTGTAAAGCCGACACGAGCATACGACGCTCGCATCGTGGTGCGGGGTTGACCGCCGCCGACGTTCTCTCGCGGCCAGCTACGTCGTCCGGGGCTGCGGGCCGGCAATCTTCGCGAGCCGGTCGACATCGAGCACCTCGAACCAACCCGCCCGCGCTGGTGCGATGATCGCCTCGGTCCGTAGCGCACGCAGCTCTCGCACGACCACTTCGCGAACCGTTCCCAACTCCTCGGCGAGCTGCGTCTGGGTCATGCCGAGTGACACCACCAATGCGCCGTGCTCGTGGCATCGGCGCAACAGATGGGCCGCGAGCCGAGCCGCCACGCTGTTGGACGAAATCTGGTCCAGTCGTTCGACAAGGTCTCGCACGCGAACGGCAAGTCGTTCCAGCAGCGCGAATGCAACATCGGGGCTCGCCTGGATGACGGCGCGTAGCGCATCGCGAGGAAAGATGGCGCACGTCGTCGGCTCCGACGCGACGCCGGTGCCGGGCAGGACTCCACCAGCGAAGAACGGGACGTCGGCAAGCGTACCGCCCGCACCTTCCGTGTGGATGACGACATTCCGGCCACCCTGCCCACGCACGACGCGCACGCGTCCTTCGAGCACCACGTACACGCCCCACGGCGAATCGCCGGCATGGAACAGGGTTTCGCCCGCGGAATAGCGCCGCTCAATGCCATGTTGGGCCAGCAGGCTGAGCGATGCCACGCTCAATCCCCTGAAGAGGGGAAGGTGCTGGATACGGGTGACGTCGAGCACGATGACGAAGGGGAGGAACTTTGGTTCCAGGCCGGCGAATCGAACACCTGTACACTATCACCACACACTCAATCAAGGACACCACGATGAAGCGCGTGCACCTGCTGATGCTGATCGTCACCGCAGCCGCCGCCCCGGCTCATGCGCAGGATCATTCGACCATGGATCATTCGAAGCGACACGTCGCGGCGGTATCGCTGCCGACGCTACCCGGGCAGGATGCCTTCGGCGCAATCGCCGAGGTGGTCCGGTTGCTTCAGGCCGATCCCTTGACCGACTGGACCACGGTCAACATCGAGACCTTGCGGCAGCACCTCATCGACATGAACCTGGTCACGCTCGAATCGCGCGTACGCCAAGCCAATGTGCCAAACGGTATCGAGATGACCGTGACCGGCAACGCTCGCGCCGAAGCCGCGATTCGTCGCATGACGACGTCTCATGGATTGGCGCTTTCCGCACTCGGACTCCTGGCCACATCGAGACCCGCGAAGGGCGGTGCCGTGTTCACCGTACAGGTCGCCGACGGGAACAACGCAGCCTTGATCGCTCAAGTGCGCGCGCTCGGGTTTGGTGGCATCATGACGCTTGGCAACCATCATTCGGCCCATCACCTCGCCATGGCTAGGGGCCGCTTGGGTGCGGACCACTCCGGCTCAACAGGGCACGCAACGCCCTGAGTGCTCATGTGAACAGTGGCTTCGGGCGTGCTCGCGACCTATTGTTCGGATTCGTCGATGCATCAACCCCAGCCCGCGATTTTACTCGATGGCCAAGGCTCGCTCGCCAGCAAAGGGTGCCGCCCCGCATCAGGACACGTTGAAGCTGTCCGGCCGCGGCACCGGGATGCTTCTCGGTGAACTCGAGCACGCGCTCATGGAATCGTCGTGGAAGCTCGGGCGTCCAGCGACGGCGCGGGAGCTGCACGCGCGCGTCGCAAAGACTCGCGACATCGAGCAGATCACGGCGATAACGGTCCTCAACCGCCTTGTCGCGCAGAAGCGGCTGATGCGTCGCGACAAGGTTGATGACATCTACCACTATGCCGCGACGCAGTCACGCGAGGAGTTCGTCCAGCGCGCGTCGCGACACGTCGCGGAGCGCGTTCTCACGCTTGGCGCGGATGCCGTGACGTCGTCGATCGTCGATGTCCTCGCGGAGCGCGATCCTGAGCAGCTCGCTGAACTGGGTCGGTTGATTCGGCGCAAACTTCGAGAGCGCGGCGATCGCTGAGCAATAGGGAGGGCGGCATGCGACGACCAAGGCCAGCGTTCATGGCTGAGCGTGTATACGATCGGGAGCGAACGCACCAGCGCAGCGTGTTCGCGGGCATTGTCCTCCTGCTCGTGTTTAGCGTGAGTCCCGTGTTCGGTCACCATGTGGCCGAGCCCGTAACGATGATGCTCGCGGGGCGGGATCACTTCCTGAACTTGTGTCTCGTGGCGTTCCATCAGCTGATGGCGCCCGTGCATCACACGTTCCATCTGCTCGTCGGCGCCGGCGTCCTGTACGCGGCCGCCGATCGCGTGCGTGCCGTGTGGCGGTTGCGCATCGCGCTGGGACTCCTCGCCCAATCGTCTCCCGGACCCGGGAGCGTCATCGCGCGTGCGTCGCGCGCGGCGCGCGTCGATCCCCGATATGTGCGCGTGGTGCGCGGCGGGAGGGCGCCGGCGTTCACCGCCGGACTGTGGCGCCCACTCATCTACGTCGGCGAAGATCTGGCCCGGGCGCTCTCACCAGCGGAGCTTGCCGCCGTCGTTGCACATGAGGACGCACATCGCCGCCGTCGCGATCCGCTGCGGCTGAGCGTCTGGCGGTTCCTCGCATGCATGCTGTTTTTCCTCCCGGTGCTTCGGCGGCTCGAGCAGGACATGGCCGACGAGGCGGAGGTTGCGGCCGACGACGACGCGGTGGAGCGCGCGGCGGTTCAGCCGTTGGTGCTGGCGTCTGCCCTCCTCACGGTTGCGCGGCGCTTTGCCATGCCCGCTACCATGCATCGCACCGTGACGGCGTTCCACCGGGATGACATGCTGGGTCGTCGCGTGCGGCGCCTGGCCGGCGAGGATGCGCTCGTCGGCACGCACCTCACCCGGCGCTCCGTGATCGGCGCGGCGCTCGCGCTCTCTGCCATCTGGCTCTCGGGCGTGACGGTCACGCACCCGCTTCCGGTCGCGGGTGCCCACTCGGCATCGCACGCGCCGGCCGCTCATTGCGCGCACGAGAGCGAGGGGCCCTTCAGCCACCTCTTTTGCCGAGGATGGCGGCGTGGTGCGGTGGTGAGTGCGAGCCAGGCGGCCTCACCATCGGGGCACTGTCCACACGCGGGCGACTGAGTCTCGTCGTCCCCGGGAGTTGCCGGAACACCGCAAACGTTCTACGCTGTGTAAAGCGTGGCACCCAAGGTCGGCGCCGTCGGCCCGGCCTGTCCTCCTGATGTCCAAGAGATGATTGATCTGTCCGTCACGCGATTGCGCGGGGGAGTCACTGGCGCCCTGCTCTCGCTGCTGGTCGCGAGCCTGTCGGTTTGCGCAGCGGCCGTGCCCGTTGCCGCGTCGGAGAAGGTGGACGCACCGGCCAGGCACGGGGGTCTCAAAAGCTCCGTCCCCGCAAGCAAATCCCGCCTCACGACGATTCCGACTGAGCTGCGCTTGACGTTTACGGAGGCTCCCGAGCTCGCCGTCACGAGGATCAAGCTGCGCGCGCCGGACAGAAGCGAAGTCGCGCTCGGGAAACTCGAGATCGTTGGCAAGGACAGGGTCACCGTCGTTGCTCCTATCACTGGCATCGTTCTCCGGGGCACGTACACGGTGGAATGGCAGATCGCGGGAGAAGATGGTCATCCTGTTGTCGGCACCTTTGCATTCACTGTCACCGATGCGGCAGTCGCACCTCCGCCGGCAGCGATTCCCGCTCCGGCCGCCGATACTGCTCAGCGCGCGTCCGCCACGACCATCGTCCATCACGACACGATCTCGATGCCGCGATCGGACGACCGATTCGACGCTGAGTCGGCGGGGTATGTCGTCGTCCGGTTCCTGCTCTACGCCGCGCTCCTGGCAGTCGTCGGTGCGATCGCGTTCCGCACCGTGGTCCTCGCGCTGGCCCTTCGGCACCCTGGTGCGGCTCCTGAGTTTCTGACCGACGCGGCGCGCCGGGCCGCTGCAACTGGCTGGATGGCTGCCTGGCTTCTCCTTGCAGCCTGCCTCGCGCGCTTCGTCGCCCAGTCCCTCGCGACGAACGGTGCAGACCAGTTCATGAATGCATCGCGAGTCGGCGCGCTCATGGTCGGCACCAAGTGGGGACTCAGCTGGCTCGCTCAGCTGTCGGGTGCGCTCACCGCCGTGTACGGGTTCAACCTGGCCCGGCGGAGCGGCGCGTTGCCGGCCCGCGTGCGCATGGGATGGGCGATTGCAGGCGTTGCCGCGCTCGTCCTGGCGTTCACACCGGCGTTCGCCAGCCACGCCGCCGCCTCGCAGAAGCTCCGTGGGCTCGCCATGCTCTTCGACGGCCTGCACATCATCGGCGCGTCCGGCTGGATGGGTAGCCTGTTCGTGGTGCTCGCGGCGGGAATCCCGGCCGCCCTTGCCTTGCGCGATGACCGGCGTGGTCCCGCTGTGGCCGCTCTCATCAACGCATTCTCGCCCACGGCCCTCGGCTTCACCGCCATGCTCGTGGTGACCGGGGTTTTCGCCGCGTGGCTGCACCTGGGGAGCGTGACGGCGCTGTGGCAATCCGAGTATGGAGGGTGGCTCTTCCGGAAGCTCGTTGTCCTCTCGCTCGTCGTGGCCACTGGCGCCTGGAACTGGCTCCGTGTGAAGCCCACCCTTGGCACAATCGATGGCGCTGCACGCATCCGCCGCTCGGCCACGGTAGAGGTGGCGGTCGCAGTGATCGTACTCGTCATCACAGCCATTCTCGTGGCGACGCCGCCGCCGATGAGCCCGATGTGACGCCGAGTGTGTGCTACGCACCGTGCGGCAGAATGGCCCGCGGCATCTTCGCCATCAGCGCGGACATCATGCGGCCGGCAATTGTGCTGACGGGGTTCCTTTTGTATTCGCCGTACCCGATTTTACACGCTGTAGGGCGTCCGTCGTCGTATTGCCTCCCGAACCGCGAACTGCCATGAAGCAGAGCATTGCCGCAGCACTCGTCCTCGCGCTCTCGGCGGGCGCGCTCGGAGCGCAGGTTCCACGCGCCGATTCCGTCGCTGCCGTGGCCGCGGTGGAGCAGTTCCACGCCGCGCTCGCCGCGGCCGACTCGGTGCGAGCCGTTGCCCTGCTCACGGACGATGTCCTCATCATCGAGAGCGGCAACATCCAGACGCGAAGCGAGTATCTCAGCGGGCACCTGGGCGCGGACATGAAAGCGAGCCAGGGATCCAAGGGTGAGCGAAGCCTGATGCGGGTGAGCGTGCGGGGCGATGCCGCGTACCTGGTGTCGAAAACGTTGAACCCGCCCACCGGCGCGGCTGGAAACACTGGCTCCGAGTCAGTCGAGCTGATGGTGGTCACCAAGTCGGCCGGCGTATGGAAGATCAGCGCCGTGCACTGGTCCTCGCGCCGCCGGCGGCCGGCTCCGTGAGACGGCGCAGTCGCACCCTCGCGTGGGCAACGATCGTCGCCTCCGGTTTGTTGGTCGCCAGCGGCTCGGTACTGATCGCGCATGACTTCTGGCTCGTTCCCGACGCCTTCTCCATCACACCACGGGGGCGCATCGCTGCCCGCGGCCAGACGTCGAGCCTCTTTCCCACGAGCCTCTCAGCGGTGACGCCGGATCGCATTGTCGAGGCGCGCGTCGTCACCGCGGCGAGCGACGTGAAGGTGTCCGACGTGTCGGTGGCCGGCACGTCGCTGCGGCTTGGCCATCAGCCGGCCGCATCGGGCCAGCACGTCATTGGTGTGCAGCTCGCGCCGCGGAGCGTGCGCGAATCGCCCGCCAGCTTTCGGCGATATCTCGACCTTGAAGGGGCGCCCGAAGCGCGCCTCCGTTACGAGCGCGAAGGATTGCTCCCTCCCATCGGCGGCGACAGCCTCACCCGACGGTACGCGAAGTACGCCAAGTCGTTCGTGGAAGTCGGGACGGGCGCGCGCGCCTTCGATCGCGTCCTTGGCCACCCACTGGAGATCGTGCCGCAGTCAGACCCGTCGCGGTTGCGCGCCGGCGACACCTTGCGCGTGAGGCTCGTACTCCTCGGAAAGCCTGCGGCTGGCGCGAAGGTGCATGCCGGCTTTGTGGTCCCAGGTCCCAGAACGCTCACTGATACGGCGGCTGCTCGCCACACGGCGGCTGAGGACCTGTCCGCCGAGACGGACAGCGGCGGCGTTGCGCGCATCGTCGTGAGGCGCCCAGGCCTGTGGAACATCCGCACGATCCAGATCGTCCCCGCGGAGAAGGCCTCAGGCGCGGACTGGGACGTACATTGGGCCACGATCGTGTTTTCAGTTGCGCGTCGCTGAGCGGTCTCACACCACGCATCACCAACAGCCATGATGAATCGCCGTCTCGTCGTCGTCCCCGTTGTGATAGTCGGACTCGCCGCCCTCGGCACGAGCGCCGTGAGCCACGGATCGGCGGTGTCCGCGTTGCGTGTCGACAGCCTTGCCAGTCCGGCGTCTCCTGGAAGCGCCGAGCCGAACATGACCGTCGGCCCCGACGGGAAGGTCTACATGTCATGGCTCGAGCCTGCCGACTCCGGTCATGCACTCCGGTTCGCCGTGCACGATGGTGCGACATGGTCGCCCGCGCGCACCATCGTCGCCCGCCGCGATTTCTTCGTCAACTGGGCCGATTTCCCGTCTGTCGAAGTGCTCGATGGGCGCCGCCTCGCCGCGCACTGGCTCCAGCGCAACGGCAAGGGCACGTATGCCTATGGCGTTCGGATTGCGCTGTCGCCCGATGGCGGTGCGACGTGGGGTGCGCCGGTGATGCCACATCGCGATACGTCCCAGACCGAGCATGGCTTCGTCGCGATGTGGCGCGAAGGAGCGACGCTCGGCGCGGTCTGGCTCGACGGTCGAAAGTTCAAGCAACCCGGTCACGGTGCGCCCGACGCGGGCGGGCACGCCGTGCAGAATGAGATGATGCTCGTGTCCACGACCGTGCGAGCCGATGGGTCACTCGGACCGGAAGTGCGACTCGATGAGCGCACCTGCGACTGCTGCCAGAACACGGCCGCGATGACGAGCAACGGGCCGATCGTCGCCTATCGTGATCGCACCAAGGACGAGATTCGCGACATCTACGTGGCGCGGCGAGTAAACGGGAAGTGGCTCCCGGGCGTGGCCGTGCATGATGACGGCTGGAAGATCGCCGCGTGTCCGGTCAATGGGCCCGCCATCGCCGCGCGCGGCAATCGGGTCGCGTTGGCGTGGTTTACGAGCGCGCACGACAGCGCGCGCGTGAAGCTCGCGTTCTCGGACGACGGTGGTGCCAGGTTCGGCCCACCCATCCGCATCGATGGTGGCGCGCCGGCAGGCCGCGTTGATGTTGCGCTGCTTGCCGATGGAGGGGCGCTCGTCACGTGGATAGAGCGGGTTGGCGGCGACACTGCCGCCGTACGGACGCGACGGGTGACTCGCGCGGGAATCGCGGGAGCTGCCACCACAATCGCGTCGTCATCGTCGTCGCGGTCGAGCGGGTTTCCGCGGATGGCGGTCACGGGCGCGAACGTGATGTTTGCCTGGACGGTACCAGGCCGTCCCTCCGCGATACGCGTCGCTCGGGCAAACGTTGCGGAGTTCAAGTGACGGCACGCCGGCGTGTGCTCATTCTCGGTTCGGTGATGAGCATCGTGGCGTGCGCGTCGGACGAGAAGTCAGGAGTGCCAGCGGCAGACGGACGCATCGAGGTCGGCTATCCCGTGCCGGCCTACTCCACCGTCTCCCTCGATGGCGACTCCGTTTCGCTTGCGGCACAGAAAGGGAAGGTGGTGCTCGTCAACATCTGGGCAACCTGGTGTCATCCGTGCCGCGATGAGATTCCTGAATTGATTGCCATCAGGGAGCGATTTAGCGGACGTGGGCTGGAGTTGATCGGCGTCAGCGTGGACACCGACGGCACCGACGACGCCATCCGAACTTTCATGAAGGACTACCGGATGACGTTTCCCATCTGGCGCGACCCAGACGAGCGCATTTCGAATCTGTTCCTCGCCGTCGGTGTGCCGGCAACGTTCCTCATCGACAAGCAAGGTGTGCTGCGCTGGCGAAAGGTCGGACCCATCGCACCCAACGATACCTCGCTGAGTGGGGCGATCGAGCGGGCGCTCGGCAGCTGATCATGCAGAGTGCCACCCTCGGAGTAACGATCAGCTTCACAGCGGGTCTGCTGAGCTTCCTGTCGCCGTGCGTACTTCCGCTCATTCCGAGCTACGTGAGCTTCATCACGGGGATGAGCCTCGACGACGTGCAGCGCTCGCGGCGTATCGCGCTCGTGCACTCGCTGCTGTTCGTCACCGGATTCACGATCATTTTCCTCGCGCTCGGTGCGACGGCGACCGTGCTTGGGCGAGTGCTCTTTGCGTACCGGGACTGGGTGGGCCGCATTGGCGGCGCGCTCGTGATCGTCCTCGGGCTGTACCTGCTCGGCGTGTTCAACATCGGCGCGTTCTCGCGCGAGCGCCGAGTGCACATTGCCAACAAGCCGCTCGGGTATCTTGGCACGGTGCTGGTCGGCATGGCCTTCGCTGCGGGATGGACGCCGTGCATCGGGCCAATCCTCGGCGGGGTGCTGACGTACACGGCCAGCTCCGCGGATCTCAATCGCGGGTTGCTCCTGCTGTTTGCCTATTCGCTCGGTCTTGCGGTGCCATTTGTCCTCGCCGCGCTCATGATCGACCGGTTCATGGCGCTGTTTCAGCGATACAAGGGCGCACTGCTATGGATGTCGCGCATCTCGGGTGCACTCCTCATCATCGTCGGTGTGCTGATGATTACGGGAAGCATGACCGTGCTGTCCACATGGCTGCAGCAGTGGACGCCTGACATGATCCGGAGCCGCATCTAGGCACAACACTGGTGACTTAGGGTCAGGCGCACGCCAAAGCATGCATGTCACCCCGAGTGAGCG
>JANOIJ010000027.1:0-10307 GCA_031407575.1 Gemmatimonadaceae bacterium
TTCGAGCACGCCCTTCGAGCCCGCCCTTCGAGCCCGCCCTTCGTACCCGCCCCTCGTGTCACGCCCCTCGTGCCACGCCCAAGATGGACATTGGCCACCGAACGTCCGCATCGGTACGTTGGAGGCTGTACCTCCAACCTCGAAGCGATGCCTGTGTCCACCGTACTTCCACGCGCTGCCTTTCTCCTCGCGCTCGCGGCACCGCGCCTGCTCGCGCAGCAGTTCACTGTCGAAACCCGCGACCCCAGACAAAAGCAAGACGCCGGCTTCGAACAGGACTACAAGGCATGGCTCGCCAACCCGCGGCATGGGAGTCCACTCGTCGATCATCTGCCCGTCGTCCGCGGCATACCGACGCCCAAGGAAATACTCGGCCACCACATCGGCGCGCCAAAGACGCTGACGTATTACGCCGACCAGCTCAAGTATTATCGCGCCCTCGAGAAAGCGACGCGACGCGTGCGCGTCGAGACGATAGGCACATCCGACGAAGGACGCGAGCTCGTCGTGGTCTGGGTCACGTCGGACGGCAACATGAGGACGCTCGCGAAGAACCGCGCGAACCTCGCGAGGATCGCCGACCCGCGCGGCATGACCGAAGTGAAAGTCCACGAGCTCATCGCCGACACGAAGCCCCACTATCACCTGATGGGAGGCCTGCACAGCGGCGAGACCGGTCCGTCCGAGATGTTGATGGAGCTCGTGTACCGGTTGGCCACCGAGACATCGCCCATCATCACGCAGATCCGTAACAACGTCTACGTCTCCGTCACGCCCGTGGCCGACGCCGACGGCCGTGACAAGAACGTCGATTGGTTCTACAAGGGACTGGAGTTCGCCGCCGCCAATCCCACGTTGGTCAACCAGCCGCCAGCGGTCACTCCGCCGGATTCGGCGGCGGGGCGCGTGGGTGGCCCGGGCACGCCAGCCGCCACTCCCCCTGCCGGTCGCGGGAATAATCCAATTGGCGCCCTGCCATACTGGGGCAAGTACGCATACCACGACAACAACCGCGACATCAACATCAAGCTCGTGCAGATGCGCGCGATCGTCGATTGGTACTTCACCGCGCATCCGCCCATCATGCACGACCTGCATGAATCGCTGGCGCTCCTGTACACCTACAGCGGCGGCATGCCGCAAAACCCGAATCTCGACCCGCTGCTCTTCGCCGAGCTTCCGTGGTTTGCGAACTACGAGATGGCGCAGATGACCAAGTGGAACATGCCGGGCGTCTACACCAACGCCTTCATGGATGCGTGGTCTCCCGGGTACCTCGGCTCCGTCGCCTACAATCACAACGGTCTCATGAAGATGTACGAGACCCAGTCGGGACGTGATCTCGACTCCAGCACCGCACGCCTGGACAGCATCATGCGCGCGCGGCGCATCGCGGACTCACTCACCGCCGCGAGGGGCGCTGGTCGTGGAGGACGAGCCGGCGGACCAGCACCTGCGGCTGGCGGCCGCGGAGGAGCACCTGCCATCCCGACGGGTCGAGGCGGCGCGCAGGACCGCGAGTGGTATCGCGGGTTCGCGTCCACGCCGGAAGACGTCCAATCCTTCACGCGTCGCTCCAACACCAACTACATGCAAACGGGCGTCCTCTCGGCGCTTCAGCTCACGTCGATGTTCCCGGCAACGGTGCTCGAGAACTTCTACATCAGGACGCGCAACGCCATCGAAGACGGCAAGCGCAAGGCGCCGCACGGATTCGTCGTCCCCATGCAGCGCGACATGACCAAGGTCGCTGAGTTCATCAACGTCCTTCGTCTTCAGCGCATCGAGGTGGGACGGGCGACGGCTTCATTCACCGTCGACAAGAAGACCTACCCCGCCGGGTCGTACGTCATCAAGCGCGACCAACCGTATGGCCGGCTCGCGAAGAACCTCATCGAGAAGCAGCAGTTCCCCGACGCGCGCATCACCACGTACGATGACAGCGGGTGGTCGATGGGCATGGCGTTCAACATCGACGTCGCCGAGGTCGCCGATTCCACGATCCTCGCGGTGCCCGTCACGCCCGTCACCAGTGTGGCGCTCAAGGGCGACGTCAAGAGCGCAAGCGCGAGCGCAGGACTCGCCGTCGCGCACCTTGGCTCCAACAACATGATCGCCTTTCGCTATCGGTTGAAGGACGTGCCGATGCAGATCGCCGAAAAGGCGTTCAAGGTGGATAGCGTCGATTTCCCGGCGGGATCGTTCGTCATCACGGACATGTCCAAGGCCGCCGCGGTGCGCAGTGCGGTCGAGGCGCTTGGACTCACCGCGTCGACGTTCAGTGCAACACCGACTGTCGCAATGCACAATGCGGACGTTCCGCGCGTCGCCATCTATTCCGGATGGTCGGGCACGCAGAGCCTCGGCTGGTATCGTCTCACGTTCGACGAGTTCGGCGTGCCGTACGACCTGATCTACAAGGAGCAGGTGAAGCCGGGCAACCTGCGCGCGAAGTACGACGTCATCCTCATGGCCGAACAGAACCTGGGCCGAGTGGCGACGCTGGCCGCGCCGGCTGCGAAGCCGCAGTCGTACCAGAAGACCGACAAGTACAAGTTCCTCGGCATGTATGGCGAGACCGCGGACATGTCCGGCGGCCTGGGTCAGGACGGCGTCGACGCGATCGGCGCCTTCCTCGACGGCGGCGGCACGTTGATCGCCACGGGCGAGGCGGCTCGGTTGCCCATCGAGTTCGGCTTCGCGCGCACCGTGGACAAGGTGGCGGTGCCGGGTCTCACGTCGCAACGGCCGTTGGTGCAGGGCGAGATCGTGAAGCCGGAGCATCCCGTGTTTTACGGCTACGCGAACAAGCTGATGCCGGTGAAGTACGTCGGCGGCATGCCGCTCAAGGTCGGTCTCGCGGATGAATCCAACGTCCTCGCGCGCTACGTCGGCGGAGATTCGGCCGTGCTCTCCGGACTCATGGTGAACGCCGACTCACTCAAGTCGCGCCCGTTCGCGGTGGATCTTCCGATGGCGTGGAAGGGACACGGTCGCGTGATTCTCTTCTCGAACAATCCGATCTATCGGTGGCAGAACCACGGCGAGTTCAACATGATCTTCAATTCGGTGCTGAACTGGAATGACGTGGTTGCGCCGACGCCAGCGCCGGCGCCCGCGCCAGTACCGGCGATTGTGCCCTGAGCAGAGATCCCGACCGGAGTGCGAACCGAGCACGCCTTTCGAGCACGCCTTTCGAGCACGCCTTTCGAGCACGCCCTTCGAGCACGCCCTTCGAGCACGCCCCTCGAGCACGCCCCTTCGAGCACGCCTTTCGAGCGCGCCTTTCGAGCACGCCTTTCGAGCACGCCTTTCGAGCACGCCTTTCGAGCACGATTCGACGACCCTCCGCAACAGCTGGTCCCTGACTAATAGCCGGCGAGCGGATCGACGACGTTCAGCAGGGACTCTCCGCACCGATATCGCCGCACATTCTCGATGAAGAGATCGGTGACCTCCTCCCAGTGATCCGCGCGGAAGCCGGCACTATGCGGAGTCACGATCACATTGGACATCGACCAGAGCGGACTCTCAGCGTCGAGCGGCTCCTTGTCGAAGACGTCGAGCACAGCGCCGCCGAGTTGGCCGCTCTCGAGCGCGCGAATCATTGCGCTCGTATCCACGAGTTGTGCCCGGCCGACATTGACGAGAATCGCGCCGCGAGTTAGCAACGAGAGTTGCGGTTCACGGAGCAGACCCATCGTCGCGGGCACCGCAGGCGCGGCGACGACAACGATGTCGGCGCCGCGAAGCGCATCATCGAGATGATCCGCGCCCATCACCCTTACATAGGAAGGGGCTGGCTCGTCGGGTCGGCGGCGAACACCGGTGACGTCGATTCCGAACGCGTGCGCTCGCTCCGCGACTGCCAGGCCGATGGAGCCGAGCCCCACGATCGTCATGGATTTGCCGCGGAGGAGCCAGGGTCGATCGACTTCACCGAGCTGCTCCTGAATCCAGCGGCGTTCGCGTTGCGCGTGAATCGTCAGGTCGAGGCGACGGGCGAGCGCAAGCAGGCCGGCCATCACCTGCTCGGCCATGGGCACCGCTTGCACGCCGCGGCTGTTCGTGACGACGATCGCTCGGTGCGCAAGCTCGTCGAGTGGCAACAGGTCGCCGACCGCGGCGGCCGACGAGTGCACCCATCGGAGCCGCGCTGCCGCGGCGAGGATCGGTGTCGTGAGCCATGGAATGAGTCCGACGTCCGCGTCGGCTATGTCGCGTACGGCGCCGTCGGCGCTCGTGGCGTGGAGGACGTCGACGTCGGGAAGCGCTGCGCGAATTCGCGCGACCTGTTCGTCGGGAATACGCCACGCTTGAACGGGCCAGCCGGTGTAGATCAGGAGGCGCATGCTTTTGACATCAAGTGCATTGGGCGTGATATGCATTGCGAGCGGCGCACGGCGAACGGCGCACGGCGAGGGGCGAACGGCGAACGGGGCGAACGGCGCACCTGCACATTGTCATCCTGAGCGCAGCGAAGGATCTGCACCTGCAGCTGCGCCGTTCTCTTAGCCGCCAGCACGTGAACGGAGATGAACGATGGCCTCGCGGCAACGGCGCTCTAGCGTCAAACATTCCTCCAGCTCGGTCTCGATCCGCTCAGCGTCATGACCGTGGTGCTGCAGGCGCGTCACCATGATACGCACGTGGTCGACGCGCTTCTCCGCGACAGCCCCCATGAGCCGACGCTCCCACTCGCTCACCTGTTCGCGTTCAGCAGACGCCGCGTTCCGAAGCTCGGTGATTTGCGATGACAGTGCGTCCGCTTCCCGCTCCAGTGTGGCGAGCATCGCTGTTGGGTCCTCGCACTGCTGCGCCTGCGTCAGCAGGGCTTGATCGCCTGGGAGGCTCGCGTTCAGTGCGTCGTCCATCGCGGCGAGCGCGGTGGTCGAGTAGAGGAGCGCGTCTCGCATGACGTCGGCCGACTCCTGCATTCGAATGGTCCGCTCGGCGGCAGGATCACGCGGTTCCTCCTCGGGAGCGTCGGTGGCGTTTCCGATATGCTCGCGGATGAACAGCTCGATCTCGAACGGCATGTCGCCCACGTAGTCCGCCGCGTCCTTCGCAATCTCTGCGGCCAGCCGTCCCAAACTCCCTGGACTCGGCGCCTCCATACGGTGCGACGACGCGCGGCGCATGTCTCGCACGAACTCGAGCGTCGCGTGCCAAGTCGCGGATTCAAACATCATTCCGCCCGCGACGGGAGGCGCGGACTCCGGCGCCCGCATCCAGGCCTCCGTGGCGAGGCGGTCTTCTTCCTGCCATCGCGCGCGGAGCCGAGCGTAATTCTCGACCCAGCAGAGCACGCAGAAGCGATGGATCTCGGTTGGCACGCCGGTGTCGTCCGTTCGCATCGCGCGGCCCACGGTGCCTCGAGCGCCGCAGAGTGCGCACAGCTCGTTGGGCTCCTGCAGCGGGAGACCGCTTTCTCGCATCGAGATCGTAATCGACGAGGATGACCCCATTCCGTTCATTGGATTGATGCTCGGTGTAACGCTGCGGACATCGGATTCCGATGGGTTTCCGCCCATCTCGCAACATAGTGTTGCACCAGCCGCCGAAGTGAGTTGCAGGCCACGATTGCAGGGCGCGAATCAATGAGTCGGCAGGTTCCGCGCTCACCCCGACGTCCCTTATCGCAGCGGTCAGCGTGGACGCCGAAGGCACGATCCCGTGCGCTGGCGTCTCCGCAATCGCGAGGAGCAAGGGCGCCGCGGCTGTTCATAGCGACAGAGGATGCGAGCAATGCCGGTCTGTCGCATATTGGGCTGTCCGGCTTCCGACCCTGTGTCGTGGGCAACGGAACAATGTGCGTCACGCTTGTTATGCCACTCGGCACGCTTCAAGGAGGCGCAGCATGTCCAGAGAAGGCGGTACACCGTGGCCGGCCTGGGCTGCCGTCACGATTCTCGTGGCCCTCATCGGCGCATTCGGAAAGAGCTTTGCCGATCGGCTCAACGGCAGTCCGCAGGCACCGGCCAGCGCACCAGCTCCCGTGACACACGTGGGTTCGGCACCGCAACTCCACCTCACCGATAAACTCGGACTCTATGTCGGCGTCTCGGTGAATCGACTCGTGTACAGCACCGGCACAACAACGCTCGACCTCAAGGCGGTCGAGGCGAGTGGTCGGGTTCGCGCCGCGATTGAATGGTCGAATGGCCTGTCGGGCGTTGGGTCGCTGACCGGTACCGTCGCTGGCACGGCGGTGGAGCTCTCGGGCACGGTGCTGTCGGCGGTCACTGGCATCTGGGACTGCGACGTCCGACTTACCTTTCCAGCGCCGGATTCCGTCCATGGTACGTACAGGCTGTACCCGCAGCCCGGCAACGCCAGCGGCACGCAGGACGGTGAGTTTGGCCTTCGACGGCGCCAGTAGCAGGCCTCGGCGCCGACGAGCGCAGCAAACGCGCAGCTCCCGAAGCCGAGTCTGACGCAGCGCCGTCCACCTGCCATTGCGCGATCAAGCGCCAAATAGTACCGTCCTATTGGCATCCAATAGGACGGACCATGGCGGACAAGCTCGACGTCAAGCAGGGCACCCTCGCCCTCATGATTCTCAAGACCCTCGAGGTCCTCGGGCCGCTGCACGGTTACGGCGTCGCGCGCCGCATCGAGGAAACCAGCAAGAACCGCCTCACGCTCAACTACGGCACCCTCTACCCCGCGCTCCTCAAGCTCGAGCAGGAGGGCTTCGTCACGGCAGAGTGGCGCCAGTCCGAGAATAACCGGCGCGCCAAGTACTATTCGCTCACCGCCGCGGGGCGTAAGCAGCTCGTGCGCGAAGCCCGCGAGTGGCACGAAACCGCTGACCTCATCGCCGCCTTCCTCGCGCCGCGACGCGAAGCGTGATGGGACAGGTTCGCGCCACACTCGCGCGAATCGCCGGCGTCTTCACCGGACACCGCGCGGACGCGGACACCGACCTCCGCGACGAGTTGGAAGCGCACCTCGAGCTGGAGATCGCCGAGTACGTCCGCCGCGGCATGCAGCCGGATGCGGCGCGGCGGAAGGCACTCATCGCGTCCGGTGGTCTCACCGCAGCCGCCGAAGCGGTCCGGCGACAGCGCGGACTGCCCTGGATCGAGGGCGTTGCCGCCGATTGCCGGTACGCGATGCGCGCGCTGCGACACAGCCCCGCGTTCACCACCGTCGTGGTCATCACCCTGGCGCTCGGCATCGGCGCCAACACGGCGATTTTCAGCGTCGTTCGCGGTGTGCTGCTCAAGCCCCTTCCCCACCGTGACGGTGATCGCCTCGTCTACCTGCGCCACTCGGCCGACGGCGCGACGCGCGCAAACCTCAGCTTCTCCGTGCCCGAGGTCCGCGCGCTCCGGAGTGGGACGCCAGCGCTGGGCGGCATCGCGGAATACTCGCCGTGGTTCCACACCCTTCAAGGCGACGACGAGGCCGTTCGCATCGACGTGGGCCTCGTCACTGGCAACTACTTCGAGGTCATGGGACTCGCGCCGGTGCTGGGCCGGCTTACGCGGCCGAGCGATGACGGAACCGGCGTCCCTCCGGTGATGGTGCTGACCTACGACTTCTGGATGAGACGCTTCGGCGGCGACCCGTCGATCGTGGGCAAACAGTTGCGACTCGACGGCACGTCGGTGACGGTGATCGGCGTGGTACAGCCCGCGCCATTCTTTCCAGATCGCGTAGACGCGTTGCTCAACATGGTCATCAGCGCGCACCACACGAGCGCCACGATGATCGAGGGCCACACGCATCGCATGACCGAAATGGTCGCGCGGCTCGCACCGGGCGCCAGCGTGGATCAGGCGCGGAACGAGGTCGCGACGGTCTACGCGCGCATGCAGGGCGATCACAGGGCCGCGTACGATCCGGGGTCGAACTATCGCGTCGCCGTCGTCCCCTTCAAGGAAGCGCTGGGCGAACGCGCACGCATCACGCTCTGGCTGCTGATGACCGCGGCAGCATTCGTCATGATCATCTCCGCTGCGAACGTCATCAACCTGACACTCATGCGCGGCGTCCGCAGGGAACACGAGCTCGTGGTACGTGCAGCGCTCGGCGCCGGCGTGTCGCGGCTGCGGCGGTTGCTGGTCGTCGAGAACCTCATGCTGACGTTCATGGGCGCCACGCTCGGCGTGATCCTCGCCATTGGCGGCGTGCGGCTCCTCATCGCGTTCGCCGAGCGGTACTCGCCGAGGGCGAACGAGATTCGTCTCGACGTGGTGGCGCTCGGCTTCACGCTTGCGCTGTCGGTCAGCGTCGCGCTGTTGCTTTCGTTCGTCGCGTTCCTGCCGAAGGAAGGAACGCTCGCGTCGATGATTTCGGCGGGCATGCGCAGGATGAGTGGAGGCCTGCGGAGGCAACGTCTTCAGCGCGCGCTCGTCGTCGCACAGATCGCGGTGTCCGTGGTGCTGCTCGCGGGCGCAGGGCTGCTGACGCGCACGATGATCCGCCTCTCGGAGGTGAACACCGGCCTCAGGACCGAGGAAGTGTTGACGATGCCGCTCACCCTCGTGGATCCGTCCCGGATGGATACGGCGAGCGACGCTGCAATCAAGGAGCTGTATGATCGCATGCGACGCGAGATCAGGGCGCTCCCCGGTGTGATCGAGGTTGGCGTCGGCTCCACGATGCCGCTTCGCACGACGCCGCTGGGCTTCGACCTCAAGGCGGAGGGCAAGGCGCGCGACGTTCGTGAAGCGATGCCGCGCGCAGATCTGAGAACTGCGAGTCCCGAGTACTTTCGCGCGGCGGGGATTCCGCTGATCAAGGGGCGTGGGTTTGCCGCCACGGATGGTCCGGGCGGCGGCAGGGTCGTGATCATCAACCAGACGCTCGTGGACAGCTTCTTCCCCGGCGAGGATCCACTCGGCAAGCGGATCGCGTTTACGGGCGACGTGTTGCGCTTCACGCCCGTCAGCGGCGACTGGCGCACGATCATCGGTGTCGTCGGCAATACGCAGGACGGAGGGCTCGATGCGCGACCGCGGCTGGTTGCATTCGCGCCGTTCGCGCAGGAGCTGGCGATGCTCGGCGGGCTGGTCATTCGCGCCGACAGCAACGTCTCGTCGTTGGCGGCATCGGCGACGCGGATCGTCCGCCGCATCGCGCCAACGGTTCCCGTCGACAATGTGTTGACCGTCGCACAGATCAAGGACTTGAGCGTCGCCCCTCGACGTCTCAATGCCGCGCTCATCTCCTTGTTCGGCACGTTGGCGGTGATCATTGCGGCCGTGGGCATTGCCGGTGTGCTCGCGTTCTCGGTGAGCGCGCGCACCAACGAGATCGGCATTCGCATGAGCCTTGGCGCCGACAGCGGTCGCGTGCAGCGAATGATCCTGCGTGAAGGCGGCGTGCTGCTTGCCGTGGGCCTGGTGCTGGGTATTGCCGGCGCGTTCTTCGCCGCGCGCGTGATGCGCGGGTTGCTCTTTGGTGTTGCGCCGCACGACCCGCTCACGCTCATCGGCGTGGTGGTGATGATGGCGGCCATCGGCGTCGGCGCGTGCTGGATTCCAGCGCGTCGTGCCGCGCGGATCGACCCGGCGATTGCGATGCGGTCGTAGACGCGTCCTGCGCGAACCATACAAACAGATCTGGAAGCGACGAGCAAAGAGCGGTTGAAACTCAGCGTCTGGTCTCTTCGTATGGGCATCCAATATGACGGCCATCTTGTCGTCCCGACAGGAGCCGCGAAGCGGCGACCGAGGAACCTGCTTGTTCCGCGTACTCGACACACTCGTGTCAGGAGGATGTCCGTGCGACTGACGTATGTGCTGCACATCGTCGCGGGAGGGCTCGCGCTGCTAGCGGGCTACGTGGCGCTCTACGCGGCGAAGGGATCGACGTTGCATCGCAGGAGCGGGATGTTCTTCGTGTACGCGATGCTCCCGATGTCGCTGTTCGGGCTCGTGATGGCGATCGGCCGCAACGTCGCGCCGTCGATCAACGTGCCCGCGGGATTGCTGACGGCTTACCTGGTGGTCACCGCGCTGACGACGGTCCGTCCGCTCGCCGCGGGGCAACGTTGGGTGGACATCGGGGGCATGCTCGTGGCGTTGGCCGTTGGGCTGGCGAGTCTCAGCTTCGGTGTCGATGCGCTCACGAGTCCCGGTGGCTTGGGCCGAGATGGGATGCCGGCGTTTCCGTTCTTCCTGTTCGGCACTGTCGGGACGTTGGCGGCTGTACTCGATGTTCGGATGATGCGCGCCGGCGGCCTCAAGGGCGCGTCGCGGCTTGCACGACATCTGTGGCGCATGAGCTTCGCGCTGTTCATCGCGGCGATGTCGTTCTTCATCGGCCAGGCAAAGGTGATTCCGGAGCCGCTG
>JANOIJ010000100.1:0-1964 GCA_031407575.1 Gemmatimonadaceae bacterium
GAGCGCCGACACGCTACGCCTCGCGGAGCACGCGCTGGATCGCGGCGTTCAAGCGCTCGAGCCGGGAAATCCGCTCGCCGAGCTGCCGGCGTCCTTTGGCCGAGATCGTGTAATAGCGGGCTTTTCGCCCGGTGGGCGAGAGGCCCCACTTTGCGGTCGCGAGTCCCTGGCGGAGGATGCGATCGAGGGCAGGGTACAGGGACCCCTGCTCCACGCGAAACACCTCTTCCGACAATCGCTCGATGTGCTGTGCGATGCCGTACCCGTGCATCGGCTGGAGCGCGATCGTGCGAAGGATCAGCAGTTCCAGTGACCCGGGCGGGAGCTCTTCGGTGTCGGACATGCGCGGATTGACATAGGTAGTATGACTGCCTATGATAGGTAGAGAAGCTACCTATCGATAGGCAGTCTGTCTGCCTAAAGATAGTGGCTGCCGGGCGGGTCCGCCCCGGTGTGCCTTCCCGTTCGCCCGGAGTGTACGCTCATGTCGCAGCGGAATCGGTGTGCGTTCGTGCTGGTCCTCATCACGGCCGGATGCGTCGCGGCGAGCGCGATCGGCGCCCAGTCCAGCCCGCGGCCGAAGGTCATGATCGTCGGCTCGGTTCATCTGGCCAGCCCCAGCGCCGACTTCAACAACCTGCAGATGGGCGACATCCTGTCCGAGACCCGGCAGCGCGAGGTGCGTGCGCTCGCGGGGCGACTCGCCGCGTTCCGCCCGACGAAGGTCGCGCTGGAATTCGTGCCGCGGCGCGACTCACTGGTGAACGTTGCGTACGCGCTCTATCGGGCCGGCGGCCGTCCGCTCGAGAAGAGCGAGCGCGAGCAGCTCGGCTTCCGTATCGCCGGCGAGCTCGGGCACCCGCGTGTCTTTGGCATCGACGCGACGCTGGACCTCGACGTTGGCGGCCTGTTCCAGTTCGCCGCCGCGAACGGCATGCAGGCCTTCGTGATGGAATCGCAGCGCGTCATGCAACAGGTGATGGCGGAGACGCAGCGCGAGGCGGAGACGCTGTCCCTCACGGCACTCATCGCCGCGTTCAACCGTCCCGAGCGCGAAGCCCTCATGAACGCCTTCTACCTGCGCGCCACGCAGGTCTCTCGCGACACCAGCTACGTTGGCGCACGACTCGCCGGCGACTGGTATACGCGCAATTTCCGCATGCTGGCGAACCTGCATCGAGTCGTCACCGCGCCGGACGAGCGCGTGCTGGTGATCGTGGGCGCGGCGCACGCGGCCATCCTGCGGTCGCTGGTGCGCGACGCCGGACTGTGGGAGCTCGTGGATCCGCTGCCGCTGCTCACCAGGTAGCCGCTGGCGCGAGAAGTCGTCACGGAGGAATCGCGTCTCGTCACGACACGGAGCGATTTGGCCACAATCGGGTCGCTGCGTGCGCGCGGCCGCGCGACCTTCGCCACCACCTCTCCTCTGTGGACCAACCCGTGCCGCGTCGTCACGACATGAACAACACGCTTCAGGTCGCCGACAAGGTCGGAGCGCGGCGTCAGTGAACAACGTCACGCATGCGCCTGGGGTTCTGCCGCGCGACCGTCACTCGCATCACCTAGCGATCGACGACGGCTTTCGCGAGTCGCTCCATCGTTCGGCGCTGTGGAATCGCGGCGCCGCCGGGGAGGATATTCCACCCGTTGAACACCACGATCAGGTCGAGCTCGGGAAACAGCATTGGCAACTGCCCGCCGAACCCCGAGCCGCCCCATACCATCTTCGAAGTGTCGGCGGGGTTGGGATACAGCCACCACTTGAGACCGTACTTCGCGCCGGGGCCAACCGACATCGCCGGGGTCACCGAGTTGCGAACCCACTCTGACGTCACGACGCGGGTGCCGTTCCACATGCCATCCCGCGAGAACAGGTACCAGATACGCGCGAGGTCGCGCGCCTCGAGGTACAAGCCGCCTTCCGTGTCGATGTGCCCCGCGGGTGTGCGCTTCCAGTACCAGCG
>JANOIJ010000108.1:0-21745 GCA_031407575.1 Gemmatimonadaceae bacterium
CGAAGATGGTCTCGTTGCGCTCGATGGCGGTCTTGGTCGCCGACACCACGACGCGGCGCGGACCCGCGAGCACGGGCACGAAGTCGCCGCTGCCGCTGGCGACATTCACGAAGACGACCGTCTGTCGTGCGAAGCCGGCGACCCATGCCGCGAAATCAGCGGCGGTTGGATCGGGGCCCGGGAGGTTGACGCGCGACTTGGGCCCTTCGCCGGCACCGTGCCCGTTAATGAACACGAGCACCACATCGGCGGGCTTCACGCGATGCGAAAGCGCAAGGAACGCGCGCTCTACCTCGACGCGTGTGGAACTGGCGCGCAATGGCGTCGGTGCGGCAGCGTAGTCCTCGGAGAGGATGATGAGGCTCGAATCGGCGACGCCCCACCGCGTGCGCGCGGTGTCGGCGAGCGTGGTCGCGACGTCGCGGAACGTCTTCTTGTATTGGGGCTCGCCTGCGAGCCCGCTGATGATGAGGACGTGGGTTTGTTGCGCGCTCGCGGGCATGGCGGTGGCCAATAGCAAACTGAATAAGCAGGTCCCTCTCTTCGCTCGGGACGACAATCTGGCGGCTCGGGACGACAAGCCATTTGTCATCCTGAACGAAGTGAAGGATCTGCACCTGCTGTTCAAGCGCCTCATGCCAACCCCCGACGTCGCCGATACACCCACTCCGTGCCGAGCAGCAGCGCCAACAGGAGAAATACAACCGGCATGTCCCAGAGGTCCCTCGCGTCGCGCACCGTCACGCCGCTTTCCGTATAGATGACGTCGTCAGCCAACCGCTTCGCGTCGGCGATCGGATAATACCGGCCGCCCGTTTCGCTCGCGATGCGCTTGAGCAGCGGCGTGCGCAACTCGGCCTGCTCGACATCCGCACCCTGGTCGTCGGCAAGCAGTGCGCCTGCCACGGAGCGTGTGGTGTCCCGCCCAACGCGCGCGTCCACCGTGAGTGCGTAGACGCCTGCCTCCTCGGCCGAGTAGCGGCCGGTGTACGAGCCGTCCTCGCGCAGCGACCACTCCATGGGGACGTCCACAACGCGCCCGGTGGGCGTGGTCACGTGCGCCGTCACCGACGCGCTGTTGACGTCCTGGAACGTCGAGTCGCGCACCGTGGCGCGCAGCGTCACGGGTTCGCCCGGACCCACGCGCGGCGGGACGGCGGTGATCTCGATGGGGTCGGGCACGCCCTCCACCATCCAGCGCGAGAGCTGCCGCCAGAACGTCGCATGCGTCTCGTCCTCCACTGGAATGGAGGCGCTCATCCGCCACAGCCACGAGTCCTGCACGTTGAGCACGGCTCCCATGCCGCGGCCGTAGCGCTGAAAGGCGAGCACCGGGACGTTTGGTCCGCTCGCGCCCTGATCCGTGGTGGAGCCGGTGAGCAGCACGGTCGCGCCGGAGCGGAGTGTGCCGAGCCGATTCACGGTCGTCAGGGGCGGCAGCGAATCCCAGCGCGCCGCGCTCGCTGAGTCCGTGGCGCGCAACTGCAGCGCCGCGTGATTGAGCCCCGCCGGCGTGGGACGAATCTTGACGTCGATGGCCGGTGCGTTGCTGTCCGCGTTGATGCGCTCGAGGTTCACCGGGAGCACCTCGGCCATTGGTGTTCCGGCAAAGCCGCCCTCACCGAGCGCCGCGCGTCCGCCCAGCGCGAGCAGGCTGCCGCCACGTTGGCTCACGAAGTCCGCGAGCATGCGCAACTGGTCGCCCGTGAAGAACGACGACTCGATGCTGCCGATGATGATCGCGCGGTACTGGAACAGCTCCTCGCGCCGAACCGGGAATCCGCTGATCAACTCCAGGCTGTCGCGCACGCCCAGGCGCAGGAACTTCCGCTCGGCGCTCCGCAACAGGCCCACGATCTGGAGGCTGCTGTCGTCCGCGACCGCGCGGCGCAGGAAGCCGAACTCCGATCGCGGTTCCCCTTCCATGTAAAGGATGCGCGCAGGACCGGGCCGCACCTGCAGCACCGTGTGGTACGCGTTGTTCTCGGTGACCGTCTCGTCGGAGATCGGCCGCGCGCGCACGCTCAGGCGATAGGTGCCCGGATCGAGCGGCGGCACGCGGAGGCGGATGCGCGCGATGTCGCCGGATTTGGGAAGCTGGATCTCCTCCGTGGCGACGATGCGTCCGTTCGCCTCCACGGTGACACTCGTCTTCTCACCGCGCGCGCCGCGGACGCCGATGGCCGCCTCGAGCAACACCGTGGATCCCGACAGCACGCTGGCCGGTGTGGTGACGCGCTCGATGGCGATGTCGCGCGTGAAGCGCTCCTGCCCCACGCCAACCGTGTACACGGGCACGCGTCGAGCGCGGAGGGCGAGCAGCGAGGCAGCCAGGTCGCTGCCACCGTTGTCGGCGCCATCGGTGACGACGACGACACCAGCCAGCGGCATGCCGGCCAGGTCCTCGCGCGTCACGTCCAGCGCGCCCGCGAGGTCCGTGCGTGCACCGCTGCCCGTGAGCGTCGCGGCGCCGGAGGATGGGCCCGCATCGGCGGCAAAGCGGAACGTGCGCAGCGCGAACCGCTCAGAGAGTTTCCGCACGAGCGCACTGGTGTCCGAGAACGTGCGCTGGAGCGCGTCCATCCGCGCGCCGCCGTCCACGTCACGCAGGCGCATGCTGCGCGAGTCGTCCAGCAGCAGGGCCAGGACGTTCCGCTGTGCCACCGCACTCGACACGACCGTCGTCGGCCGCATCAGGCAGACGAGCAGCAGCGCGACGGCGACGATGCGGATGGTCGCAAGCAGGACACGATCGAGGCGGCTCACCGCGCGCACGTTCCGGTACGTCGCGACGATGAGGGCGAGCGCGCCGATGGCGACCGTCGCGATCAGCCATTCCGGAACGACTGGCGCAAACACCAGGTCGCCCCGCTGGAAGACGCGGAGTGGGTACTTGAACAAAAACGTGAAGACGGACTCGAGCGCAGCTCCCAAACAAGCTCCGAACTTTGAACGTGCACGGTGGGACGCAGAGATCCGTCACCGTGCTGAGGAGGTGCGGACACGAATCGCGATTCTTTCTCCTGGACGCCAGAAGCGCAATGCCTCGACGCCGAGTTCACCGAATCGGCACAATGAGCTTCCTGCTGTCTACGCGGACCCTCGCGCAATGGTTCGACACTTGAACTAGTACAAACGTCGCGGCACTGTTGGCCGTTGCTCCAGTGCGCTCCGGCGGCATACTCTGCGGCGTGAAAAGTCTCTGGAACGACGACGACGCGGCCGCCATGGGCGGCGACGTCCTGCGCCTCCGCGCGTACACCTCGCGCCTGCTCGGACGTGAGCCGTCGCTCGTGCTGCACGGGGGCGGAAACACGTCCGTCAAGGCTGAGTGGACCAGCCTGTTCGGTGACCTGGAGGAGCTGCTCTACATCAAGGGCAGCGGGTGGGACCTCGCGTCCATCCAGCCGGAGGGCTTTGCACCGGTGCGGCTGGACGTCCTCCGCCGGATGGCCGAGCTGCCCGCGCTCACCGACTCGGCCATGGTACGGGCGCAGCGCGCCGCCATGATCGAGCCGTCTGCGCCGGCGCCCTCCGTCGAGGCCATTCTCCACGCCGTCATTCCGTTCCGCTATGTGGACCACACGCACGCTGACGCGGTGGTGGCGGTGAGTAACACCCCGGATGGCGACGCGCGGATCCGCGCGCTCTATGGCGAGCGGGTGCTGGTGGTGCCGTACGTGATGCCGGGCTTCGAGCTAGCACGCGCGGTGTACCTGATGACGCGTGACGTGGACTGGAGCGCGCTGGACGGTATGGTGCTGCTGCACCACGGCGTGTTCAGCTGGGGACCGGATGCCCGGTCGAGCTATGAGGCGATGATCAGCCTGGTGTCGCGGGCTGAGGAGTATCTGGGTGGGCAAATTGTCATCCTGAGCGCAGCGCCTGCCCTGAGCGAAGTCGAAGGGAAGGATCTGCACCTCATCGCTACTCTGCGCCTGGCGATCTCAAAGGCTGCGCGAAAACCCATGATCGTCCAGCTCGACGACAGTCCCCACGCGGCCGTCTTTGCGTCGCTGCCGAATGTTGCCGAGATCGCCACCCGCGGCCCGCTCACCCCCGATCACGTCATTCGTACGAAGCCCGTACCAATGATGCTCGGCGACGACCCCTCGAGTGACGTTGCCGCGTACGCCGCGCGCTATCGCGACTACTTCGAACGCAACGCGACGCCCGAACTCCAGTGCCTCGACCCCGCTCCGCGCTGGGTCGTCTGGCCTCACGTCGGCACGCTCGCCGTCGGCGCAACGGCGAAGGACGCCACGATCGTCACCGACATCGCCCGCCACACCACGCGCGCCATTCAGTGGGCAGAATCCCTCGGCGGCTGGACCGCGCTCGCCGAGCGCGACCTGTTCGCCATGGAATACTGGGAGCTGGAGCAGGCGAAGCTGCGGCAGGGCGGCGCGGCGCCGGTGCTCCAGGGAAAGATTGCGATCGTCACCGGCGCGGCGAGCGGGATCGGGCGCGCGTGTGCCGAGGCACTGGCGGAACAGGGTGCGGCGGTGATGGCGCTCGACATCGATCCGCGCGTCGAGGGCATGTACGCGGCGGGCCGCACCTGCGACGTCACTGACGCGGACGCGCTCACGCGCGCGGTGGACGCGACCGTCCGCCGCTTCGGCGGCCTCGACATCCTCGTGAGCAACGCGGGGCTCTTTACTGCGAGCCAGACGCTCGAGCACATGAGCGCCGACGCCTGGCAACGCAGCATCGACCTCAACCTCACCAGCCACCAGCGGCTGCTCCAGCGCTGCATCCCCTATCTGCGACTCGGCATCGATCCGGCGGTGGTGCTCATCGCGTCGAAGAACGTGCCGGCACCTGGTCCGGGCGCGGGCGCCTACTCGGTGGCCAAGGCCGGCCTCACGCAGCTCGGACGTCTCGCCGCGATCGAGCTGGCGAAGGACGGTATTCGTGTCAACATGCTGCACCCGCACGCGGTGTTCGACACCGGCGCCTGGACACCGGAGGTGCTGGCCGAGCGGGCGAAGGCGTACGGTCTGTCGGTGGAGCAATACAAGGCCAACAACCTGCTCGGCGTGGAGGTGACGTCGCGCGACGTTGCGGCGCTCGCGTGCGCTATGGCGGGGCCGGTCTTCCGGGTGACGACCGGTGCGCAGGTGGCCGTGGATGGAGGAAACGACCGGGTCATCTGATACCGAGACAGTCGTCCTGTATCAGCGACTACCGCTGCGGAGCCATGGCCTTCGGATTGTGTAGATCGGTACAGCGGTGATGCTGGCGCGAGCGACACTGAGCAACTTCCTCCGCGTAAGGAGCCCGAGCGCCGCCTGCACTGCGCGCTTCGAGACGCCGGTTCCCGACGTGATGTCCTGAAGGCTCGCCTGGACATCAGGCTGGTCGCAGCCGAGGGTGTGTCGCCAGAGATACAGGTACACGAGCAGGGCAGACGGCTGACGGTCGTGACCGACCAGGTCCGGCAGCAGCGTATCCAGCACATAGGAATCGATGGCGATCGACGGCACGATGACGCTCACTATGGTAATGGGTGCCATAGTAGACATTGCGCGCCTTGCGACACAAGGGACAGGTGGCGGTATTGACGCGTGTTCACGCATCAACCCCTGCCTGGAGCCACAACATGATTCGTGCTGTGAAATTCGTTTCGATCCCCGTTCGCGATCAGGATGCAGCGCTGGCGTTTTACACGGAGCAACTGGGATTTCGCGTCGTCACTGACCAGCCGTTCGACGACACGCAACGATGGATCGAGCTTGGCATAGGCAAGAGCGACACCAAGGTGGTGCTGTTTACGACAGATGAGCACCGGCCGATGATCGGGACGCACTCGAACGTGACGTTCGTAGCCGACGACGTCGAGAAGACGTATGCGGAGCTGCTGGGCCGAGGGGTCGTGTTCGATCAACCGCCGGAGAAAGCCGACTGGGGAACGGCGGCGATCTTCCGCGATCCGGATGGAAACCGATTCGTGCTCTCGTCGAAGTAGCGCTAAACTGGCCGGAGAGCCCGTCAACACGAGTCGGAACGGTGCTTTCGGGCCCCTGTTTCTCGCATGGAGGAGCATGGTCGAAGCGTACTGGAACCGAGAGCTCCACGGTGCGAAGCCGGCCGAACGTGGAGCGTCGTCCCTTAGCAGCCCGTTGAACTACCACTGATTCTGGCGAGTTTCAATCGCGGCGATGGTAGCGGGGTCACGGCGACGCGCGGTCGCAGCAGAGGGGGCAGCGCCGCGCGGACGAGCTGTGGCCAGATCGCGGCGAGGGAATGCAGCGCCACCAGCGCGGCGGCCGAGCAACCAGTCCAACGCACCGGTCGCCGCCCATGTTGTTGGGCAATCGACGATGCGCCGGACGCGAGAATCGATCGAAGGCAGTCTGCTACTGCCGGCCGAGCGGGAGTCGTGCGCCAACCTGCAACGTCGACATCGGCGACCACGACCGCTGCGTCGTGACGGCGCCTCCCGCGCTCGGCGTGACGTCGAGGGAGAGGCGCGTCCAATGCGCGGCGGCTGACAGGACCAAGTACCGGTACAGGACGAGCGCCACCTGTCCGCCTACATGCGGCACGGTCGTGCGGCCGTCCGCCGCGCCGCGCGGGGAAAATCCGTACCGACCGGACACGACCCCACCGGACAAGAGCCCTTCGAGTTGGACCCGAGGGCCTCCGATGCGTGCGCCGACACCGGCGCCGATGCGTGTCGCGCCCTCGACTCGCAACCCCCCGCGTGCGGTGCCGACCGACGGATCGACCGGAACGCACGCCTTATCGACGCCGCCGCTACCGGCGAAGTGGTCGAGCGACACCTGCGGAAACACACGTCCCCGCCCCTGCAGCTCGACACTGTAGGCGACGCTGATGTGCCCACAGTCGGACTGGTACTCATCGCTCGGAATGCCGAGACCGGCTCGCGCGGTGACGTTCAGTGCCGGCATCTGCGCGCGTACCGGCGCGGCCGAGAGGCACAGGACGAGCAGCGCGGGTAGGAGCGTCGCAGCTGTTGCGGCGCCTCGTCGCGATGCATGGCTACGGCGGCGTGGCGAGAAATAGACCGAATGCGTAGCTGTCATCGTTGAGGACCTGGTTACAATTTCATGGCTTTCAGCAACCTGCTAGTGCACAGGCACGACCGCGCCGATGGGAAGAGTGGGAGGATCGGTCTAGACGGGTCTAGACGGGTCTAGACGCCCGTTTCGGCGAGTCCTTTGCCTTCGCTTGCGACCGCAAGGCCGCGGACCGTTCGAAAAACGACTGGACCGCTTCGTTGCGAAACAGGTACGCGGCGACCATCGCGGCGAATGCAACGCCTTGCGTCAGTGCTGCCCATTCACCGGTTGTCGTTGGCGGGAGTGAAAGGGCGGCGACGGGCGCAAGCCAGAACGCGATAGCGGCGTATCGTGCCCAGAACTGGCCGTTGCGACATCCCCACGTGATTGCGACCATCGCGCCCAACATGACGATTGCCACCGGCCCATCCGCCGCGAACCGAGTTGGCCCGACATGCACCGAGGGCGGCGACGAGAAGCCCGTTGGATCGATCTGCATCACGACGACGATGGCAAGCCAGGCAACCTCGAACAACGCGCTAAGCAGCACGCCGCTGTACAACCACGTCGGCATTTCGCGCGCTGGGAGGACTTGCCGGAGCCACGGGACGTAAAGCATCAGGCTTCGCCGCGATTATCGAAGCTGACGGTCCTCTTCACGAAACGCATGCCGGGCGCGTCGAGTGCGAAGTCGAGATCGGCTTTCGCGTCGTCGACGGTGGCCGTGACGTCGTGCAGGACGAGAATCGGAGGGCTCACAACGAAGCGAATGAGTGTGGACGGCAAGGGCTGACAGGAAGGCACGTCGAGACTTACGCTCGTTACCGTGCTTGTGCCAGCTCCGTCGACACACGAATGTTCCGCTCGCCCACCGTCGTCATCACTCGCAGCACACGCGCATGTCAGGCATTGAGCTTCGCCTCCTGGGCGGCGCGTCGCTACTTGTCGCCGGGACGCCGCCCAAAGGCCGCGCGGTGCACCGGCATCGCCTCGCGCTCCTGGCGCGACTCGCGCTCGCGGCACCGGCGGGCGTCGCGCGCGAGCAGCTCGTGGCGCTGCTCTGGCCGGAGCGCGACGTGTCCGCCGCCCGGCAGCTGCTGCGCGCGGCGCTACACGAGCTGCGGCAGGAGCTCGGTCCCGACACCCTCAACACGGTCGGCGACGAGATCACCATCGATGCACGCCAGTTCGTTGCGGATGCCACACTGTTCGACGAGCGACTGAAGGCGGGCGACCTCGAGGGAGCCGTGGCACTGTACCGCGGGCCCTTTCTCGACGGATTCTTCCTCGACGGTTCGGAAGCGTTCGAGGAATGGGCCACCGGCGAGCGAACGCGACTCGCGCGCCAGCACGAAAGCGCGCTCGAGCGCCTGGCGACGGGAGCCGAGTCACGACATGACATCGTGACCGCGGCGCGTTGGTGGCGCGCGTTGGCGGCAGCGCGACCCTCAGACGACCGCGTCGCACTCCGGGTCGTGGAGAGCAGCATCGCGCTTGGCGACCCGGTTGGCGCATTGACGCACGCGGTCGCACACGCGCGATGGCTGCGCGACGAACACGGCGTCGCGCCCGGCGCCGCATTGACGGCGCGGGTGACGGCGCTTCGTCGCACGTTGGTGAAGCCACCGGCCGACGAATGGTTTGCAGACGACGCCGAGAACGCCGGAGCCGACGTAGCGCCCGTTCCGGATGCTCCGCTGCCTCCGCTCCCTGAGCATGCGCCCGTCCAGGCCGTCGCGGAGTCCGCCTCGATTGAGCGGCCTGTGGCTGCTCGGCCACGGATGACACGTTTGGTGCTCGCAACAGCAATCGTGTGCCTGCTCGCCACGACGGCCGTCGTGCAGAGCCGCTCCACACCGACGAGAGACCGAGCTGCGCCAACGCACGCGACGGTGATCGCCGTCGCACCCTTTGCGATCGTTGGCGGTGCGCCCGCGGAGCTGCGCCACGGACTCTCCAGACTCCTGACCGTCAATCTCGATCAGGTGCCCGACCTGCGCGTCCTCTCGGCGGCCACGGTTGCAGCCAAGAGTCCAGCCGATGCGAAGGACGTCGACGCTGGAACGCTGATTCGGACGCTGCATGCAGGGCTCCTCGTTACCGGCGTCGTTTCTCCGTCGAGCGAAGGACTCGCCATCTCGGCGCGCCTCACCGACTCGACAGGCGCCATCCGCGCCCGCGTCGACGTGCGAGGTCAGGCGCACGACCTCACAGCGCTGGTCGATCAGATCAGCATCGCCATCCTGCGGGAGCTCTGGGGACGCCAATTGGGCGTGCCCGAACCGCGACTCGCCGCAATCGCCACCGAGTCGCCAACGGCGCTTCGCGCATTCCTGCGCGGGGAGGCCTTCGTCCGCGCAGCACTCTGGGATTCCGCCGCGTCGGCACTCGCGCAGGCGGTGGACCTGGATTCCACGTTCGCGCTGGCGCATTTGCGTCTCGCGGAGCCGTACGGTTGGCGGTATGGAATGGCGAGCGAACCATCGCAACGAGCGCTGGCGGCGGCGACGCGTTTCGCGCACCGGCTCCCCCCGCGCGAGCGGATGCTTCTTGCCGTGCGGCGCCTGCATGAAGCCGGAGACATCGCTGCGCTGGACACCGCGATGGCACTGGCGGAGCGCTATCCAACTGATCCCGAAGCGCAGTACGTGCGTGCCGACGTGCGCTTCCACGCGCGGGAGGCAATGGGTCTCGAGATGGTGACACGCGCCGTCGCGGCGTTCGACTCTGCGACGATGCTCGACAGCATGTCGTCGCGTGTATTCGCGCACCAGCTGACGCTCGCGCTGGACGTTGGCGATTCCGCGCGCTTCGACCGGAGCTCTCGGCGCCTCGTGGCGTTGGGAGGCGGAAGTCACGTACAGGTGGCGCAGGGCTGGGACTACGCGCTGCTGCGACGTCTGCGCTTCTCGTCTCCGGACGACGCCGCGCGCCTGTTCGCGGAGCGGGTGCGCACGGATCCGCCTCCCTTCTGGCAGCTCACAGATCTCACGCAGTCACTTGAGCGGACCGTGCTGAGTGCCGAGCACCCCAAGCCGGATCTGCTGCTGCCCGCGCACGACGCGCTGCGGCGGAGGTACGGCCCCGACCAGTCACAGGCGATGGAGCTTGGCGCGCGCCGCACGCTGCTGCTGATCGGGTTGGGACGCATGACCGCGGCGCACGCGTCGTTGGCAGAGCGCTGGGAGTCGGACCCCAACGGCACGCCGGCGCTGGTGCTCACTCCAGTCGCGTTTGGGTACGCGCCGCCGGGCTGGCTCGACGCCGCCGGCGCGCACCTCTCGGCGTCACCCTACTGGCGGCAGTCCGCGATTCATCGGCGCCGCGCGGAGTACTGGCGCGGCATGCTGGCGCTGGGCGCGGGTAACCTCGCCGATGCGAAGACGGCACTTCTCGCGGCTGCACGTCCAGCGGCGGACGCTAAGGACAGTATCGATCGCGGCTTGAAGGGCGCCATTCTCGCTGCTGGCGGTTGGATTCGTGTGATTGAGGGTGACTCCGTAGCTGGATTTAGGGACGTCGACAACGGGTTGCGGCATGTCGGCTACGAGGGAACTGGACTGATTCTTACGCGTCCGACGCGCGTCTGGTGGACGCGCACGCTCGCGCGACTGCCATCCCGACGCGCCGAGGGAATTGACCGCATGCGCGGAGAGTTGATGCGGAACGAGGGCTATCGGTTGGCGTGGTGGCACCTCGAGCTGGCGCAGGCGCTCGCCGCGTCTGGCGACCACGCGGGCGCACAGGCGGCGCGTCGCCGGTTCGACGCGTTGTGGCTCGGTGCGGACGCGCGAGCGAGGGCAGCGTCGCTCACGATGGAGTTAGGGAAGGACCGCCGCCGCTGATCGCGGCTACGTCACTCAGGGCCGGAGACAGGTGACGTGAATGGTCATCTGTCCGCCCTCGAAGGCGTGATCGTTCCGCACAGCGGCGAGCCACCTGTTGTTGTCCCACTGATAGCTCTCGCGGACCTTCATGTCGCCAAACGATGTGGACACACCTCCAGATATCACGGTGTGCCCCCCATCGCAGGCCACGGTGTGCGAGGACGTGGACGTCGTGCCGACGGACATGGTGTAAGTGCGACGGTAGAATTTGCTGAGATCGACGGAACCGGGCGCACCTGCGAGTCCCTGCGTGCCCTGCGGCCCTTGCAGTCCCTGCGGACCCGGCATGCCCTGCGAGCCCGTCGCGCCCACCGGCCCCGTGTCGCCCTTGTCACCCTTGTCGCCCTTGATGCCTTGAGGTCCCGCTAGGCCCTGCTGGTTCCAGCTCAATTGCTGATGGATCGGCGTCAGGCAGTTCTTCGGAAGCCCAGCGATCAGTCCAGCCGGATCGATGCGATACAGCGTGCCGCTCGCAGGCACCCAGCACGTGGTGATCATCGTCGGTGCAACCACCTGCGCGTGCAGTGGTGAGGAGCTGGCGTGAATGACGAGAAGCGCCATCGCGGTCGTGGTCGCAATTCGGTGCGTGAAAAGCATGATGAACCTCCAGTAGTTGTGATTAGTGTGTGCTCGACGTCGCGCGAGGCGCGATCGGGGTTGCGCGCTCGATCACCAACGCGGCCACCTGCGCGCGCAGCGCGGCCAGCTCGCGCGCGAGGCGCGTGCTGACGCTCACGGCGTGCTCCGCCCTCATGAGCCGCGCGCGAAGCTCGGCGTTCTCCTCGGCCAGCCGCGTCGTGCGAACCACGAGCGCTTTCACGCCGGCGAGCGCGACACCATCGGCATCAACGCTTGTGATCGTGGTGTCGGACTCGCCGACGCCGAAGGCCGCGCGGAAGTCCTGCGCGGTTGGTCCGATATGTCGGATCGAGGCGCCCTGCGACTTGTACTGCCAACTGCGCACGGGCATCGCGCGGAGCTTCTCGAGCACCTTCTCGCCGTCGAGCTCACGGAAGGCGGTCTTCTTCCGCGCGTCGCTGATGCTCTGCCACGATCCACCGCCCGGCGCGAGCGTCACGCCGGCGGTGAGCGCAGTGTTGGAGTAGAGCGCGTAGCCACCATCGGCGCGCACCACGAACTGGTTCGGCCGGCTGGCCGTCACCTGGAAGTTCGACGACACGTCGCCGATCACGATCGCGCCCAGGTACCCGTTTGAGCTCGCCATATGCCCAAGCGTGATGGAGCTGTGTCCGCTCGCACTCAGGTAGGTGCCGAGCGCCACGGAGTTCGCGCCCGACGCGTTTGCGGCGTAGCCCACGGCGAACCCCCCGTCGCCCGATGCCCGCGCGCCATAACCGAGTGCCACGGAGCGCGGGCCCGACGCAATCGACTGATCGCCGGCGGCGAAGCTGGCGACCCCGCTGGCCAGGTTGGAGATGCCAAACGCAAACGACGACCGTCCGCTCGCCACGTTCTGCTCACCGAACGCCGCGCTGTTGGCGCCGCTCGCGATCGGGCTATCACCCGCCGCGAACGAACCAGCGCCGACGTTCGCGTCATCCCACTGGTTGCCAGAAACAGCACCGGCGCGAAAGGCCGCCTTGCGGGGATACCAGAAGGATCGCGTCCCAGCACCCGACACGCCGAGCAGGTTGCCTTGGCCGTACACGCCGAGGCTTGCCCAGCCGTCATTGCCGCCGAGATCCAGTGCGTTCCACGTCGTGCGTGGAAGCGGGTTCCCTGTGCCGGGATCGCCCTTGTCGCCCTTGTCGCCCTTGTCGCCCTTGTCGCCTTTCACGCCGTCGGAGCCTGGAGCGCCCTGGTGATTCCAGACGAATCGGACGTGGGTGCTCGTGAGGCAGGCCTTGGGCGCGCCCGCCGCCGGCGATGCCGGCGTGTCGACGCGATAAATCGTCCCCGACAGCGGGACGTAGCACGCCTCGATGGTGGGCGGCGTGACGGGCGTCCGGACCTGCGCCGTCGACGGCGCCGGCAGGGCGAGGAACGCCAACGCGACGCATACCGCGCGTCGCCCTGGATAACTGAGTGGAGACATGAATCAGGCGGGTAGAGGGGTCAGGCGACGTGGACTGGACGCGACAACCTCGCGCGCGCACGTCAACGGAGCGCCACCCGATGATCCCACTCGCCGTCAACAGCGCAACGTGTTGTCCACAAACGGGTTGTGCGGCCGGCGTCACCCGAGCTGAGCGGCTGCGAAACCCAGCCTTGTGCGCTGCAGTGGAGCCCGGCACTTTGCAGCGTTTCGCGCTTCCTTCTCGCTGGTGACTGCATGGCCGGGTTCGAGCTGCGTTTGCTGGGCGGAGCGGTCCTCATGGACGGCAACCGGACTCCACTCGCAGGCCGCGCTGTGCACCGCCATCGGCTGGCGCTCCTGGCTCGACTCGCGGCCGCCGCCCCAGACAGCATCTCGCGCGACAAGCTCCTCGGCCTCCTCTGGCCCGAGCGAGACGAAGCGTCGGCGCGTCACCTCCTGCGCGCTGCACTCCACGACATCCGCCAGGCACTCGGCGCCGACGTCCTGCCCATGGGCGGCGCGGACCTGCGGCTCGATCCGCGACGGATCCTCGTTGACGTGCAGCTCTTCGCGGCGCGCCTCACCGCGGGCGACCTCGAGGGCGCCGTCGCATTGTACGGCGGTCCGTTCCTCGATGGATTCGCGCTCGATGGCGCCGAGGAGTTCGAGGCGTGGGCGCTGGCGGAGCGCGGGCGGTTGGCGGCGATGTACGAAGCGGCGCTCGAGCAGCTCGCCTCGGCGGCGGAGGCACGCGACGCGCCCGCGAGGGCAACTGCGCATTGGCGTGCGCTCGCCGTCGCGCGCCCCATGGACGGACGCGTCGCCCTGCGTCTCCTCGAGAGCCTCATGGCGTCGGGCGACGCGGACGCAGCACTCGCGCATGCGGCCGCGCACGCGCGGCGACTCCGCGAGGAGTTGAACGTGAGCGTGGACGCGCCGTTTGCATCGCGAGTGGCGGCGCTTCGTCGCTCCATGGTGACGGGCGCTCCGCCCACGGCGGGCTCCAATCAAGGCGTCGATATCGAGATCACTGCCGCGGCGGAGGAGTCGCGAGCGCCCATCGTTGCTCCGTCGCTGGCGCTCACCGTTTCGCCGGTCGAGCCTCTCGGCGCGACGACACCGATGCGCAGCGCAGCACCGCGCGCGTCGTCGCGCACGGGTGTCCCCTCCCGCCGCATGGCGCCATGGGCAGTGGGCAGCATCGGACTCATCGCGCTCGTGGGAACGCTGCTCGCGGGGCGGACCTGGGGATCCGGCCCCGCTTCCGCTCACCAGCGCGACGCCGCGGCCGCGACGGTGATCGCCGTAGCGCCCTTCGACGAGGTGGGCACCGTATCGCACGAACTCCGCGACGGACTCGCCACGCTGCTCACCGCGAACCTCGACCAGGTCGACGAGTTGCGCGTCCTCCCTGCGGCACAGGTGGCGTCGCGAGCACATGCTGATTCATCGGCCACGCCCGTCGCGTTGCTGCGGTCGTTGCACGCGGAGCTCCTGATCACCGGTGTCGTCGTCCCCGCACCAGAAGGAATTTCGGTGACGACGCGAATCGTCGACCGTAGCGGCGCCGTCCGCGCCATGGGCGAGGCGCGCGGCTCGGTGAGCGACGTGGCCGCGCTCGTCGACCGCATCACCCTGACCCTGCTTCGCGACCTATGGGGACGGCGATGGGGAGTGCCGGCGCCGCGTCTTGCCGCGGTGGTGACGTCGTCCGCGCCTGCGCTCCACGCGTATCTCCGCGGCGAAATGTTCCTGCGCGCCGCACTCTGGGACTCGGCGGCCACAGAATTCGCGACGGCCATCGACAAGGATTCCACCTTCGCGCTGGCGCACCTGCGCATCGCGGAGCCGTACGGATGGCGCTTCGGGATGTGGAGCGCTCCCGCGCAGCGGGCGCTGGCCAGTGCGGCGCGATTCGCCGACCGGCTCCCGCCGCGTGAGCGGATGTTGCTCACGGTGCGCCGCCTCCATGAAAGCGGCGCCCTGGCCGCGCTCGACAGCTCCCGCACATTCGCCGAGCGCTACCCGGATGACGCGGAGGCGCAGTACGTCCGTGCGGACGTTCGCTTCCACGCGATGGAAGCCACCGGACGCAATGCGATGACGCGTGCTGTCGTCGCATTCGACACCGCGATGACACTCGACAGCACCTCGGCGCGCGTGTTCGCGCATCCGCTCACGCTGTCGTTACTGATGGGCGACTCGGTGCGGTTCGACCGATCAGCCGCTCGGTTGCAACGGTTGGGTGGCGGGAGCCACATGCAGATCGCGCAGGGATGGGACTACGCACTGTTGCGCCGCGTGCGCTTCGCGCCGCAAAAAGAGGCAGCTCGCGCGCTTGTAGATCGGCTGCGCGGCGCGGCGCCGCCGCCGTTCTGGCAACTCACCGATCTGCTGCCGGCCCTTGAGCGCGCGGTGTACGGCGCTGACGTGCCGAATCCGGAGCTCGTGCTCTCCGTGCACGACGCGGTTCACACTGCGTATCGCGCCGACCCCGCACGGGTGGCCGAGGCCGATGGGTTGCGGACGGCGGTGCTGCTTGGGCTTGGGCGCATGGATGCGGCTCGCGCGTGGCTGGATCGCACGTGGGACGTGTACGCCAACGGCGCACCCGCCGCGATGCTGACCCCAGTATTCCTTGGTTATGCGCCGGCGAGCTGGCTCGACGGACTGTCCGAGCGTATTTCCAACACGCCGCACTGGCATGCGACGCCTGCCGTCCGCCGCCGCGCCGAGTACTGGCGTGGGATGATCGCGCTGGCGCAGGGAAAGGTTCCCACGGCGCGCGCAGCGTTCCAGCGCGCGGCCGCGCCAGCTGACACGCTGGACGCAGCACTCGCGCATGCGGTGCGGGCTGGACTCGGCTGGCTGCGTGTGGTGGAGGGCGACAGCGCCGACGGCATGCGTGAAGTGGAAGCCGCCCTCCTCGCCGCCGGATACGATGGCGACGCGATGGCCCTCAACAGGCCAACGCGAATCTGGTGGACCAGGACGCTGGCGCAGCTGCCGGAGCGTCGTGCGGAAGGCATCGACCGGATTCGCGGCGAGTTGCTTCGCGCCGAGGGCTTCCACATCGCCTGGTGGCATCTCGAGCTGTCGCGAGCACTCGCGGCCTCGGGCGACGCGGATGCCGCAGCCGCAGAGCGCCGTCGCTTTGACGCGCTCTGGGCGGGTGCGGACGCAAGCGCCAAGGCCGCGGTGTTCGCGCAGTCCTTCAATGTGAAGGCGGGAGAGCGAGCGTCTGGTCTGCGGCGCTGACCAACATCGCGATTGCGGCAAGATCTGCGGCGCCCGCCGACGGCGTGTTGCCGGTGGTAAGTGTGCGAAGGACGTCGAGCGCCTGACGCGAGCGAACCGTGTGTCCCGCTGCGAGCGCCTCGTGCAGCTGGCCGAGCGCCCGCTGGAGCGCGGGCCGCACCGCCACGTCCAGCACTGGCACCACGCGCTGCTGAGCGTCGCTGACGGCGGCCATCAGGTCGGAGCTGACGGCCATGGTGACGTCCGTCTCAGTCTGCGGGGCAACTGCGCGCTCCGCTGAGTTGCACGCGGCGAGTGACGTGACGAGCAGCGCGGTCGCCAACCGCTGGCCACGGATGCGACGACTTGCGCCCATCGCGAGGAAAAGGGCCAGTCCCGTCGCGATGAGCGCGAGCGACTGCGGCTCGGGCGTCGCGACTACGGCATCACTGACCGTGCAGCTCGCGGTGAAGTACGGGTCGCCCAGGTCGATGCCGACGCCGGCACTTCCGTCGACGGATGCGTTGCAGCTGGCGAGATCGGGAACGAAGTCGCCGGTGTGGTCGCCGGCGTAGACGTCGATGGCGATGCGCGAGACGTCGCTCGCGTCGAACACGACGCTCGACGCAAAGGTGAACCAGTACGCGGCGGTCGCGCCGCATGTCACGGCCGACGACTGGTGAAAGAGGTCGAAGTTTCCGCCGAGACATCCGCCGATGAACTGCGAGAAGCCCGGCGTGAAGTCGCTGGCGAAGCTCACGAAGTTCGCGTACGGGTCGGTGGCGTTCGAGGGGTCCACCGTCCCGTGTCCCTGCCAGCGAAAGCTCTCGGACGCGGGGAGGCCAGGTGCACCGGCGCCGAGTGGCCATTGCGGGGCGGGCACGGCGTCGGAGGTGCCGCCGAACGTCGTTCCGTAGAAGCTGAAGCTGGAAAGTCCGGACGCGACGCCGTTGCCGACGTGGTGGCTGACGAGGGCACCGATGAGCGTTCCGCTCCGGTTTCCGTGGAGGTCGAGCAGGCCAGCCGTCGAGAGCGAGAACGACGAGCAGCTACCGATGGCGCTGGTGAAGCAGACGTTCCACGACCGGGAGTCTGGCGTCTGCGCGTCGAGTGGGACGGCGGCGAGGACGAGGAGCGCGAGGGTTCGGCGGAGAGGCATCGGCGGAGGGGCGGTGGTGAGCGGGAAGTTTCCTGCGCGCAAATTCGCGCGCTCGCGTCAACCATCCGCCAACGAGGGCCCGATCTCAGCGTCAACTCGTCAACAGCATTCGCGGCAATGACTTGGGACGTCGGCGTCACCCGCGCGATGTCCTCGGTTGTCATCCTGACGAAGGATCCGCACCTGTTGTTGGCTCGCCGATGCGAAAGTGGCCCGTCCCTGAGTCACTCTAACCGCACGTTCACCGCAGAGAACGCAGCGGAGCAGAGGTACGCAGAGGAACGGCAACTGCAGAACCCTTCTCTTGCGTTCCGTGGGAGTGGTCGCCGCGGTAGCCATCATCAGGCACGACTCTGTTTTGTTGTCCTCTGCGTCCCTCTGCTCCTCTGCGCCCTCTGCGGTAAACGAATGCGCCCGAACTTCGCCGGCCAAAAAAACCTACTTCTCCAGCAACCGCTTGATCACCGAATCCGCCGCACGCATCGTCGTGATCCACCGCATCACCACCACGAGATCATTCACCGGATCCACGTAGACGATGTTATTCCCATTCCCCAGGTGATAGAACGCGGACGCAGGCGCGCTCGGCAACGCCTTCTGCCCGGTATTCAGGAAGTAGTTCGCAAACCCGTACATCTCGTTCGCCGTGCCCGGCGTCGTCGACATCCGGATCCATTCCTCGGAGAGCAGCTGCTTGTCGCCCCACTTGCCCTTGTGCAGCGTCAGCAGCCCGAACCGCGCCATGTCCCGCCCACTGATGAACATGCCGCCGCCCCAGTGGCCACCGCCCGCCACCGACTGCACCAGCGCGCCGTCCATCACCACCCACGAGTTGTCGTAGCCGAACCAACGCCACGTCGGTGATGCGCCGATCGGATCCATCACGTACTCACGCAGCACCTGCGGCAGCGGACGACGCCACACGTTGAGCGACGCGAGCGCCATCAGGTTCACCCGCACATCGTTGTAGGTGTAGACGCTGCCCGGCTCATTCCGCGCCCGCGCCTTGTGCACCTCGATGTCCACGGCACGCGGAGGGCGATCCGACCAGTCAGGCTTCGCCCACAACGTGCCCTGCCAGTCGCTCGTCTGCCGCAGCAGGTGATCCCACGTGATCTTGCGGTTGTGCTCGGACTCGAACGGTTCGATCACCTCGAACGCGTCGAAGAGCGTGCCCTTCACCGGCGTGCCCGTCGCTCCGCCCGTGGGCGGCCCCTTCAGCGCGACGACAGGCGCCATGTACCCGCGCACCGGGTCGTTCACGTTGCGGATCATCTTGCGGTCGTACGCGAGCCCGATCGTCGTCGTCACGAAGCTCTTCGTCACGCTGTGCGTCACGTCCACCCGCGCCGGATCGCCCCACTCGGCCACGATGTATCCGCGTCGCACGATCATCCCGGCCGCGCCGCCCCGTTCGCGCACCGGGCCCGTCACCTCGCCATGCGGTGCCCGGCCGAACGTCAGTTGCTGCGCCTCGAGCAAGTCGCGCGGCGTCGTTGCCTCCGCGGCGACGGCCAATGCCACGGCGTCCTTCACCGCCTGCGCGTTGAGCCCGACCTGCTCGGGCGCGCGCCGCTCCCACGCGTCGCCCGCAGCAGGGAAGTACGCGCGCTGCGCACTGGCCGGTGCGGCGCCAGCCAGCGTTGCGGCAACGAACAGCACGACGGCCGAACGCCGGCGGACGAGTGATGCAGACATGATGCGGTCGCTGAAGATTTGTGGAATCGATGCGGGAAGGTGAAACTGGAGCAGCGCGCGCGGGCACGGCAAGTCGCGCGACACCGCCACGATGAGGAGATAGGCATGGGCGTACTGCGAAGGATCTTCGGTCCGAGCAAGGCGGAAGTGTGGCGACAGGTGAGCGAACAGATCGGCGGCGAATACGACTCCGGTGGGTTCTTCAAGAGCGACACCCTCAAGGCCTCCGACGGCGAATGGACCATCACGCTCGACACGTACGTCGTGTCCACCGGCAAGACGACCATTCCGTACACGCGGATCCGCGCACCCTACGTCAATCCGGACGACTTCCGCTTCAACGTCTACCGCAAGAGCATCTTCACGCCGCTCGGCAAGCTGATGGGCATGCAGGACGTGGAGGTCGGCCACGCGGAGTTCGATGAGGAGTTCGTCATCAAGGGCACCGACGAGCACAAGCTGCAGGCCCTGTTCAACAATGCGACCATCCGCTCGCTCATCGAAGCGCAGAAGTCGATCAACTTCTCGGTGAAGGACAGCGAAGGCTGGTTCGGCAAGACGTTTCCCGACAACGTCGACGAGCTGCACTTCGTCGTCACCGGCATCATCAAGGACCCCGAGCGCCTCAAGCTGCTGTTCGACCTGTTCTCTGAAACGCTCGATGAGCTCTGTCGCATGGGCTCGGCATACGAAGGCCATCCGCAGGTCACCTTGTAAAACGCTGCATGCATTCCTCCTCCTCTTCATTCCACGACATGCGCCACCTCGCTCGCTCGATCTCCCTCGCGCTGCTCGCCTTCACGAGCGCGCCGCTCACCGCGCAGGTGCGCCCCGCATCCGACGTCGCGACGTACGACGCCGCGCGGCTCGGCGGAATGCGCTATCGCATGGTCGGCCCCGCGCGCGGCGGGCGCGTGACGGCGGTGACCGGCGTGATCCAGGACCCGATGACGTTTTACTTCGGATCCACAGGCGGTGGCATCTGGAAGACGACGGACGCGGGCATGAGCTGGCGCAACGTGTCGGAGCCCACGTTCGAGGCAGCGTCCATCGGCGCGCTCGATGTCGCTGACTCTGACCCCAACATCATTTACGTCGGCACCGGCTCCGAGGCGATTCGCAGCAACGTCTCCATCGGCAAGGGCATCTACAAGTCGGGCGACGCGGGGCGCACGTGGAAGTTCGTCGGCTTGCGTGACGCGGGCATGATCGGCGCGGTGGTCATCCACCCCACCGACCCCAACGTCGTCTACGCCGCGGTGCTGGGGAATGTCTTCGCCAAGAGCAAGACGCGCGGCGTCTACCGCACGAAGGACGCGGGCGCGACCTGGACGCAGATCCTCTACCTGTCGGACAGCACGGGCGCCGTGGACCTCGAGCTCCAGCCCGGCGCGCCGAGTGTCGTGTATGCGACCATGTGGCACGGGCAACGGCGTCCGTGGACGGTGATCAGCGGCGGCGGCGAGGACGGCATCTTCAAGAGCGTCGACGGCGGCGACAAGTGGACGAAGCTCGGCAACGGACTGCCGACGGGCGTCGTGGGCAAGAGCGACCTCGCGGTGTCGGCGGCGGCGCCGCTGCGCGTCTACGCGCTGGTGGAGGCGAAGGTCGGCAGCGGGCTCTATCGCAGCGATGACGCCGGCGAGCACTGGTCGCTCATCAACACCACGCCTGGCCTGATCACGCGTCCCTTCTATTACGACAACGTGGATGCCGATCCCACCAACGCGGACATCGTGTACGCGCAGGCGGAAGGATTCTGGAAGTCCACGGACGGCGGCAAGAACTTCCGCACGATGCGCACGCCGCACGGCGACAACCACGACATCTGGATTAACCCGCGCAACCCGCAGTTCCTCGTCCAGGCGAACGATGGCGGCGCGAACGTCTCCATCAACGGCGGGCTGTCGTGGAGCACGCAGCAGAATCAGCCCACGGCCGAGCTCTATCAGGTGGCGGTGGACAACCAGTATCCGTATCGGCTGTACGGAGCGCAGCAGGACAACAGCACGCTCATCGTGCCGAGCCTGCCGGTCGGTTCAGCGGGCCTCGACGACCCGATCCAGAGCTGGCGTCAGGGACCGGGCTGCGAAACGGGCCCAGTGATTCCGCACGCCACCAACCCCGACACCGTGTACGGCTCGTGCAAGGGACAGTTCAGTCGCATGAGTCTCCGCAGCGGACAGGAGAAGCAGTACTGGGTGGGCGCGCAGTCGCTCTACGGCAACGCGAACAAGGACCTGCGATTCCGCTTCCAGCGCGTGTCGCCCATGGAAGTCTCTCGGCACGACCCGAGCGTCATCTACTACGGCTCGCAGCACGTCCATCGCACGCGCGATGAAGGCGTCACCTGGGACATCATCAGCCCCGACCTCACCGCCAACGATCCGCGCTATCGCGCCGCGATCTCTGGTGAACCCATCACGCTCGACGTCACGGGCGAGGAGCAGTACGCCACGCTCTACGCCATTCGCGAATCGCCATTGCAGCGCGACGTCATCTGGGCCGGTGCGAACGACGGCCCGATTCACGTGACGCGCGACGGCGGAAAGACGTGGACCAACGTCACGCCAAAGGACCTGCCACTCGGCGGGCGCGTGCAGAACATTGATCCCTCACCGCACCGCGCCGGCGCGGCGTACGTCGCCGTGCTGCGGTACCTGCTGGGCGATTTCCAGCCGTACATCTACAAGACGGA
>JANOIJ010000098.1:0-35747 GCA_031407575.1 Gemmatimonadaceae bacterium
GGAGATCCGTCGCGGCGGCCGGCTCGTCGACTCGCTCGATCTGTACGACTACTTCCTGCGCGCCGACGGTTCGCACGATCCGCGTCTCCAGAATGGCGACGTCGTGTTCGTGCCGGTGCATGGCGCGCGCGTGCGCGTCACCGGTGAGGTGATCCGGCCGGCGACCTACGAACTGCGCAAAGGCGAGACGCTCGCCGACGTGCTCCAGGCGGCCGGCGGCTTTACGGCGGAGGCCGCGCGACGTCGGGTGCAGGTGTCGCGCATCCTGCCGCCCACGGAGCGCGACACCACGGATCGCGCGCGCGTCGTGGTGGACATTGCGTCCAACCAGTTTGCGACCGGTACCGGGCCGGCGTATCCGCTCGAGCCGGGCGACGTCGTTCGCGTCTTCGCGGTGAGCGATCGCGTCGGCCGTCGCGTGACGGTGCGCGGCAACGTGTGGACGCCCGGCACCGTCGGGTTTGCGCCAGGCATGCGGTTGTCCGATGCCGTGCGTCTCGCGGGCGGCATCAAGCCGGACGCCTACCTCGGCCAGGTGCTCGTGGCGCGGCTGCGCGGCGCCGACTCTGTGCGCACGCAGCTTCGCTCGGCATTTGCGGACAGCAGCGGTCGTCCCACGGACGATCTCGTACTCCACGAGGACGACGAGATTCGCGTCTTTGCCACCACGGAATTTCGCACGCCCGAGTACGTCGCCATCACGGGCGCTGTGCGCAAGCCGGGACGGGTGCCGTATCGCGAGGGCATGACGCTGCGCGATCTCGTGCTGCTCGCTGGCGGGCTGGATGATCACGCCGCGCTTGGCGAAGCGGAGATCGCGCGTCTTCCGCACACGCGGCAGGGCGGACGCCTCGCCGAATCGCAGCGCGTGCCGCTCGATTCGACGTACTTGTTCGCACGGGCGTCGGGGAGATCGGTGCGGCAGGCTGGCGCGCCGTCGTCATCCTCCGGCGCACCCGTGCCCGTGATGCTCGAGCCGTTCGACAACGTGTTGATCCTCGCACAGCCAGACTGGGAGAAGTCGCGCCGCGTGATCGTCACCGGCGAAGTGCGCTCGCCTGGTACGTACACGCTCGTCACCAAGCAGGATCGCATCGGCGACGTCATTCAGCGCGCCGGCGGATTGACGGGCGCCGCGCACGCGGGCGGCATCGTGTTTTACCGCAAGCAGGGTCGAGTGGGGCGCGTTGGCGTCGACCTCGCGCGCGTGCTGCGCGATCCGTCGCATCGCGACAACCTCGCACTCCAGGATGGCGACTCCCTTCACCTCCCGCCGTTCAGCGGCATCGTGGAAGTAGAGGGCGCGGTGAATGCGCCGCGCGGCGTGGCATACGTGCCTGGTGCTGACCTCAACTACTATGTGCGTGCTGCCGGCGGCCCGAGTCGTCTTGCCGAGCCGGGACGATCGTACGTTACGCAGCCGGACGGCAGCATCGAGAGTGTGCAAGTGCGTGCGTTGCGTCCCGACGCCGTTCCCCAACCGAAGCCCGGCTCCGTCGTCGTGGTCACGGAGAAGGATCCGACCGAACGCTCGGATTCCGTGGCGCGGCTCGGCGTCATTGCGCAGGTGCTGGGTGGGTTCGTCACGCTCGTCGCCATCCTTCGCCGATGACGCAACCTGGATTGCACGCGCCGCTGCCAACTGAGCGGACCGTGCCGCTGGCAACCGGGCCACGCTTCCCAGCCTCACCGCCCGACGGACCGGACTCCCTCCGGTTTTACGTCGGTGTGCTGCGGAAGCGCATTCGCCTGCTCGTTGCGGTTCCCCTGATTCTCTCGGCGGTCGCGATTGGTCTCTCGATGTCGAGGCCGCGGACCTACATGGCCCGCGCCGCATTCCTCGCATCCGAGCCATCATCGATGAGCGGATCGCTCGGCGCGTTGAGTTCCGTCGCATCGCAGCTCGGCGTTCCGGCGCTGAGTGCAATGGCGTCGAGCTCTGCGGGCTTGTCCACGCAGTTTTACGGCGATCTGCTCACGTCGAATGCGTTGCTGCACGAGGTGGTCACGGCGAAGTACGTCGCGACCGACGTGGGAGACTACGACGGCAGGCCGTTCGCCGGAACGATGGTCGAATACCTGGATGGCGGCGGGAAGACCCAGGGCGACAAGGAGCTCGACGCGATGCGGCGATTCGCGAGTGGCGTGCTCGCGGTGTCGGTGGATCGCACGACGGGTATCGTGCGGCTCGAGGTCCGGACGACCAATCGGCAGCTTTCGGGACTCGTCGCGCGCCGGCTCCTCGACCTGGTCAATGTCTTCAACCTTCGCCGTCGCCAGACACAAGCGGGAGCGGAGCGCGAGTTCGTTGCCAGCCGCGCACGGGCGGCGTTCGATACGCTGCGGTCCGCGGAGAACGCGCTCGCAACCTTCCGGGCCACGAACATCGACTTCTCGCGTTCTCCGCGCCTGGCCACGCGCGAGACGGAACTGCAACGGCGCGTAGCGCTCTCGCAACAGGTGTACACGACCGTCGCACAACGGTACGAGCTCGCGAGCATCGAAGCCGTGCGCAACACGCCCGTGATCACGGTGCTCGACGCGCCGGAAGGGATGGTGGAGGCGCGGCCGCGCCACACGGCCGCGATTGCGTTGGGCGTGTTCGTCGTCGCAGTGGTGCTGGGGTGCGTGTTCGTCTTGAGCGCGGAGCGACTCTCCCGCGCGCGATGAGGATCGGCATCGATGCGAAGTGGTACTTTCGTGGCCCGGTCAGCGGCCGGCGCGTCATTCGAAGCCTCGTGCACCGGCTCGCCGATATCGTCAGTCCGGACGACGAGCTGCATGTCTTTCTCGACCAACGCTCACGCGCCGAAACGCCCACCGGTGTGGGCGTCGAACGCTGCCACTATGTGTGGAGTGGCGTGAATCAGGTGGCGAACATGATCGCCGTCCCCCGCGCCGCGGACCGCCTGGGCATGGACGTCGTCGTCTACCAGAACTTCGCTCCTCCGCGTGCGATCGCGCATCACGCGCGCGTCGCGTTCGTGCACGACGCCATCTTCGCCGAGCGGCCGGAGTTCTTCACGTGGCAGGAGCGGTTGTACTTCGCGCCGTTGCGCACACTCTCCGCGCGGGCCGATCGCGTGTGCACCGTATCCGAGAGCGAGAAGGCGCGCCTCGTCCGGCTTGGTTTTGCCGTGGCCGCGCGAATAGACGTCGTACCGAACGCCGTGGACGACGCGTTTGTTCCGCGCGACGCGCTCGCGTCATCGACCGTGGCCGACGCGCTCCGCGCCCTCGGCGTGAGGGAACCGTTTGCGCTGTATGTCGGGCGTCTCACCGCGCGCAAGAACGTCGGCGCGCTGGTGCGCGCGATGGCGCACGTGCAGCACCCGGAGCTCACGCTCGTCCTCGCGGGGCCGGCGGATCGCACGTGTGGCGACCTTGCGGAGATCGCGCGGTCCGTCGGAGTCGAAGTACGCATTCGCTTTCTCGACCTCATGGGTGACGCGGAGCTGCGTGTGCTCTACGCAACGGCGTCCGTCTTCGCCTTTCCCTCGCTCGACGAGAGCTTCGGCTTTCCACCGCTGGAGGCGATGGCTGCTGGCACGCCGGTCGTCGTGTCGCGAGTGCCGGCGCTGGTGGAGACCTGTGGCGACGCGGCGGTGTACGTGGACCCCTCCGATCCACTCGCCATCGCGCGCGCGATCGACGACGTGCTCGCTGATCCCGTGCGTCGCGCGTCGCTTCGCGCAGCGGGCCTGCGCCAGGCGCAGAAGTTCTCGTGGCGCGAATCCGCTACTCGCCTCCTCCAGAGTGCTCGCATGGCGGCGGCGGGTCGCGCATGAGCCGACTGCAACGCGTGGTTGAGCGGCTGGTCCGCCGCCTCAAGGCCGATCCGTCGTATCGCATCGCGGGCGGCTACACCGACCGTCAGTTGCTGGCGATCCTGTGGCAGCGCGGAATCCAACGAATGCGCGGATTGTCGTTGTTGCTTCGGCGCCGAGTGGAACAGCCGGTCTTCCGGGGGCGACGCGTTGTCATCGAGCACGGCTACGCGCTGAGTAGCGGCAGCAGCCTCATTCTCGAGGACGGCGTCGCCATCAACGCGCTGTCGACGAATGGGGTCGCACTTGGGCGCAACGTGACCATTGCTCGCGGCGCGACACTCGTGTGCACGGGAGTGATCGCAGAGCTGGGGACGGGTATTCGGATTGGCGATCGATCGGCCGTTGGTGCGGGCGCGTTTCTCGGCGGGCAGGGCGGCATCGACATCGGCGCGGACGTCATCATGGGTCCGGGCGTGCGCATCTTCTCGGAGAATCACCGCTTCGACGACGTCTCGCGAACGATTCGATCGCAGGGCACGGAGCGCGCGCGCGTCTCGATCGGAGACGATTGCTGGGTGGGCGCGGGTGCGACGATCGTCGCCGGCGTGACGATCGGCTCGGGATGCGTAATCGCGGCGGGAGCCGTCGTCACGTCGAGCGCGCCCGCGCTCTCGGTGCTCGCGGGAGTGCCGGCGCGTGTCGTCAGGTCGCGTCGGCCGGCAGAAGTCCTCCAGGCAGGGCGGCCTCTCGCGGCTCAGTTGCCGGTGCCTGGTCACGTGCCGGTGACGTCGCCGCGTGACAGTGCGCGCTCAGCAGACCAATGAGCATCCAGGGATAGCCAAGTGAGAATCCCGTCGTCGACAGGAAGGACACGAGGAGCGTCGTGACGGCTGACGTCATGGCGAGCGTGCGCGCGGCAATCTCCGGTTCGGATGCGCTGAGCGCGTACGTCGCACGAACGCCGCGCGAGATGATCGACCAGATCAGGCCGCCCCAGCACGCGAGCCCGATAACGCCGGTGTCGTGCAGTGCGAGGAGCAGATAGTTGCCGATCCACAGGCTGCGCCAGCCGTCGAACTGCGAGAAGTCCGCTCCTTGCGCGATGAGTGGCGCGAACGTGAACGTCCCGTATCCCATGATCGGGTGCTCGAGCGTTTGCTGGAGTGCAAGCGCGGAGGTGAAGATCCGAAGTTCTGCCGTCCGCGACCCAAGATTCACCAGGTTGATGAGCTTGAAGCGGAGAAACTCTCCCGCTGTCCCGGGCAGCAGGAGCAACAGGAGGGCAATCGCCGCGCCGACTGCGACGGGCTTGAGTACCCGCGCCGGCCGAATGCCGAACGTGCGCTGCCCCAGCACGAAGACGCATGCAACGCCGACCATCGTGCCGATCCACGCCGCGCGCGTGAACGACAGAAGCAACCCGATCGCCGACACGGTCGCGGCTACCCGGAGCAGCCTCGGGTGCGGCGTCCCTGCTGGGAGATGTGGCCCCGCGACGAGCATGCCGAACGCGAGCACGAGAAACGCCCCCGCGAACGCGCCAAAGAGGTTCGGCTCCACCATGGTGCCATACGCGCCATACGCATTCGCCAGGTGCACAGCCGCGCTCCGACTCACCTCGGCGCCGCCGACGTTCAGTCCTGCACTGGCAAGGGTGAACGCGAAGAGGCCGATAATGCTCGCGATGACGGCGGCCCAGAGGCAGCGCGTGAACGCCCTGCTCATCTCTGCGCGCGTCTCGATGAAGTTGACGACCAGGACGTAGATGACCCACGCCGACGCGAGATTGAGGCACTGCTTGAAGCTGTACACGCGCGTTGGCGAGTTGAGCGCGCTCGCCGCGACGTTCATCGCAAGGAGCGCGGCGAGCCACCACGTCGTCGAGTCCGTGCGGAGCCGGCGTCGCCCGGAGACGACCGCCGCGAAGAGCGGGATGACGAGGAACGTCGCGAGAAGCTGGTCGACGCGAACGAGCACGCCCCCCAACGAGAGCTGGAGCCCGTTCAGCGTGACGAGGAACGGCAGCGCCATCACGAGCTCGGCTCGCCAGAGCACAGCTCCGAGCATGGCGATGGCAGCGGCGGCGAGCGTGATCAGTGCGGAGAGCATGGCGTGACCGGCAAGATAGCCCCGCCGCGACATACGTGGATGGGCGCGGAACGGCCGGGCCGCGACCTCGTGCGCTTCGGTCTCGCGATGAGCGTCGCATTTGCGTTCAGCGCGGTGCAGGTGTTCGTCATCCCGCTGCGAATCGACATCGCAGGCTATGGGCACTTTCGGCTGTTCCTCATGTACGCGGGCTACGCCGGCTTGCTTCACGCTGGTGTTGCTGATGGTGCGTTCCTCCGCTGGGTCGGGCAGCGCTCGGACGTGATCCGTCGCGAGTGGACGACGGTCGGACGATGGCTCCTTGGCATGCACGTCGTCATCCTCCTCGTCGCGCTCGGTACGTCGTTCGCGCTCGGCGAGCCACTCGCGCGCCTGTTCGTCGTGTCGTTGGCGGCGGTGGCACTGTGCGCGAACGCTGTGACCCTGTCGTCGTACGCCTTGCAGGCCGCGGGTGATTTCCGCGGCGCGGGGCGTGTCGCCGTACTCGCGCCGGCGAGCTTCGTCGCATTGGTGCTGCTGCTGCCGGTGGTGAGTCTTCCGCGGCTCGTCGCGCTGTACGTGGTGTCGTGCGCCGGCGCGGCGGCGTACGCCGCTGCGAGGGTGCTGCGCACCGCGCAGAGGCACGACGCGACCGCCGCGCCGTCGGCCGCGCCCGAGGTTCGCTCGCTCGTCAGCACGGGTCTCCCAGTACTCGGCGCAAATCTCGCTGCGGCTGTCGCGCAGTCTGCCGACCGCATTCTCCTGAGCCTCGTTTCCCCGATCACGAACTTCGCGCTGTACTCCTTTGCGTCGACGGTCACGATCGTTGGAGCGACGGCGACGCATGCCATCTCTCGCGTCGCGCTCTCACACGCGGCGACGCGGCCCATCGCCGCGCGGGCGCCGTTCCTCGCGCAGTTTCTGGACGTGATCGCCGCGGGCTACGGAGTGGCCCTCGTCTGTGAGCCGGCGCTCGAGCGTCTCGTCACCGTTATGCTGCCGGAGTACGCCGCTGCGCTTCCCATCGCGCGGGCGCTCGTCGTTGGCCTCCCCTTCTGGATCGCGACGCACGTGGTGCTGGTCGGCTCGCTGCAGGCGCACGGACACGTCCAACGCCAATTCGTGTTGGAGATGTGCGGCGTTACGGTGGTGCTCATCGCGTGCGGCGCGGCGCTCGCGCTGCATGCACCGTTGTGGGGCGTGGCCGCAGCCGCGACCGCAGCCAGCATCGCGACGTTCGGCGTTGCTGTCGGCGTCGTGCGCCGCATCATCGGCACGAACGACGGGCCGAGCGCCGCGTGGTTTGGTGTCCTGGTGGCCGGTCAGGGTGGTGCGCTGCTGCTTGCCGTGATCTCGACCGATGGCTGGGTGCGACAGTCCGCCATCTACCTGCTGCTCGCGGCGATGCCGACAGCGCTCGCAGTGTCGCGTGCACGGAACCGCGTATGGTGACGCGCGCGGGGTCAGAGTCGGGGGTCAGAGTCGCGGCCATCGTCGTCAACTATCGCACGCCCCAGCTCACGCTCGACTGCGTCGATTCGCTCCTTCGGTCGACTGGCGTGCTGCCGTCGGTCATCGTCATCGACAACGCGTCGGGCGACGACAGCGTCCATCGCCTGCGCGACCGCCTTCACGGGCGACTCGGCGTCTCGGTGCACGCGCGATCCGTGAATGACGGCTACACCGGCGGCAACAACGCGGGGTTCGAGCTCGCGCGCGCAGCGGGTGCGCGTTTCGCGTTCGCGCTGAACAGTGACACGATCGTCGCACCGGATTGCCTGCAGCTTCTCGTCGACGAGATGGAGAGCGACCCGCGCCTCGCGCTCGTGCATCCGCGCATCTTTTTCGGCGACGCGCCCGAGCTGCTGTGGTTCGGCGGCAGTACGTTCTCCCTGTGGACGGGACACCCCGTGCATGTCGGCCTCCGCCGGCCGGAATCGCACGGCTGGCAAGCGCGCCGCGATCTCCCGTATGCCACCGGATGTGCGCTCCTCATACGGCTCGACGCGTGCGCCGCACCGGTGTTCGATGCGAATCTTTTCGCTTACGCGGAAGATCTCGATCTCTCGCTCCGCGTGCGGCGAGCAGGGAAGCGAATTCGCTATGTACCGGATGCGCTCGTTTGGCATTTCGAGGGGTCGAGCCACCGCGCATCGGGCGGCCAGTCACTGCGCTTCTATCTCAGTACGCGCAACCTGCTTCGCGTCGTGACTCGTCATGCGCGATGGTACCATTGGCCGGTGCTCGCGCCCATGCTGGCAATCGGCGTCGTCGCGCGGATGTCGTTCGTTGCCCTGCGAAAGCGCGATCATGGTGCCCTGTTTGCCGTGTGGCGTGGAACCTGGCACGCGATAGTCGGCGGACGCCACGCCATCGAGCCGAGATGACAGGCGCTGACAGAGCAAAACCACTCCGGCTCGCGTTCGTGTCGACCACCAACGCGTCGAGCGTAGCCGGCTGGTCCGGCATTCCCTGGTTCATGGCTCGCGCACTCACGCGATTGGGCGTCTCTGTCGAGCTCGTTGGACCGCTCGAGAGGATCGTCAGCCCCGCGGCGTTGGCGGCAGGGGTTGTGGGGCGCGTGCGCGGACGGCGTCACCTGTTCGACCTCGATCCCCGCGTCGGACGTGCATACGCGCGACAGGTGTCGACTCGGCTCGCAAGCATCGACGTCGACGCGATTCTGGGCGTCGGTGCGATTCCCATCGCCTATCTCGACACCGACCTGCCCCTGGTCTATTGGGCAGATGCGACCTTCGCCGCTCTGCGCGACTACTATCCCGAGTTTACCGGACTCAGTGACGCCAGCATTCGCGGCGGACAGGCAATGGAGCAGGCGGCCATCGCTCGTGCCGGCGCGGCCGTTTTCTCGTCGACGTGGGCCGCCGACTCAGCGCGGCGCGACTACGCCGCGCCGCCGGAACGCGTGCATGTCATTCCCTTTGGCGCCAACCTGAGCAGACCTCCGGATGCGCAGGAGATCACCACACTGATTGCACGGCGACCACGCGACGAATGCCGCTTGCTGTTCCTGGGCGCTGATTGGTCGCGCAAGGGCGGCGATGACGCATTGGCGCTCGCGTCCACGCTGAACGCCATGGGCATCCCGACCAGGCTGACGGTCGTCGGTCCTTCACCCAAAACCGTTCCGGCCTCCGCGCTTATCGACAACCGCGGATTCATCGACAAAGCAACGCCGGATGGTGAGTCCCAGATCGCGCAGTTCCTCGCCGACAGTCACTTTCTCTGCCTCCCCTCGCGCGCCGAGTGCTGCGCCATCGCGTTGTGCGAGGCCAGCGCGTTCGCCGTGCCATCGTTGGCGTGCCGGACTGGTGGCGTCGCGTCCGCGGTCCGCAGCGGCGTAAACGGCTTTCTGTACGAGCCAGGGTCATTCGCGCAGGCCGCAGCGGCAACCGTAGCGTCGTGCATGAACAGCTACGAGGCCCTCTATGCGCCTCTGGCGCTCGCATCGTACGCCGAGTCGTGCTCGCGGTTGAACTGGACGACGGCGACGCAGCGTCTCGTGGAGCTCGTCACGCAACTCGTCGCCGGTGCTGGACGCGAGCCACAGCAGTCGCAGTCGTCGCGATGATTCGTCTCCGCGTCTAACGGCTGTCCGCGGCCAACCAATCAGGACCGGACCTCCGCGGCCGCATCCTGCAAGACGCCTGCGTATTGATCCGCGATGCGATCCCAGTCGTACAGAGCTCGTGCGCGCTCCCGCGCGGCGCCCCGATACGCCTGCGCCTGTTCGGGAGTCGCCTCGAGCGACTCGATCAATGCTGTGAGGTCGCCGGCCTCGCGGAAATACACACCGGTGTCGCCGAGTGCTTCGCGATTGAACACCGTGTCGAGCGCCATGACGCAGCAGGCGTAACCCATCGCCCGCAGGAGCGCAGGGTTCGTTCCGCCCACCGAATGTCCGTGCAGGTAGGCAGCGCAGTTGCACCACAGCTCCCTGAGCAGCGCCTGATCGTGCACGTGTCCGACGAGCGTGATGCGCTCGTCGCCGCTGACGATCTCGCGCAGGCGGGCGTGAAACGCGTCGTCGTAGTTGGCGCTGCCCACGACGAGCAGTCGTCGCGACGATCGCGTCGCCCGGAACGCTTCGAGCATCGCGATGAGGGAGTTCTCGGGAATCAGCCGGCTCACGATGAGATAGTAGGTGCGCGACGCCGCGCCGAAGCGCGCGATGCGCTCCGGCGCCACTGAATCCTCCACGTCCGCGCCATATGGGATCATCGTTGAGTCGCGTCCGAGGTGTTCGCGGTAGTACGTCCGCATCGCCTCCGCATCCGTGACCAGTCGCGTGCAGAAACGCACGGCGGACTTCGCGGCCGAGTGGAAGTACCAGCGCGCTATGCGGCCCCACTTGGCGCGCGTCCAGTCCAGTCCGTCGACATTCATCACCACCGGACGCCCCGAGAGCCGCGCCAGCGCGCAGTGATGTCCCATGCCGACGTTCACGAAGAACCATACGTCGTAGCGACGCACCACCAGGCCGTGCAGAACGGCGAGTCCCGTTGAGACCAGCGCTGAGAAATTCTTGCCGCCTGGTGACGGCACGTACACGAGCGTCACACCATCACTCGCGGACGGCCGCGCCGACGCCGAGTGCGCCGACGCTCGGCAGTAGATCGTGACGGCCATGCCGCGCGCCACGAGCCGCGGGGCTATCTCGCTGAAGGCCGTCTCGAAGCCGGAGATCTCGAGATCGGGGCGCAGCCCGCGCAACCCGAACATCCCGACTCGCAACGGCGCGCTAATAGGCGCCGCGCCGGCGGATCACGGCAGGCAGCGTACGCGCCATGATGCGCACGTCGAACGCGAGCGACCAGTTGTCGATGTAGTGCTGGTCCAGTCGCACCACTTCATCAAAATCCACGATCTCGCTGCGCCCACTCACCTGCCACAGTCCCGTGAGCCCGGGCCGCACTTCCAGGCGGCGGAAATGATGCGCCTCGTAGTTCGAGAGATCCTCCTCGAAAAAGGGGCGCGGGCCCACCAGCGACATGTCGCCCTTGAGCACGTTCACCAGCTGCGGCAGCTCGTCGAGACTCCAGCGGCGCACGTTTCGCCCAAGTCGCGTCACGCGCGGATCGCCCGGGATCTTGAAGAGACGCGAGTCTTCGCTGGCGTTGAGATGCGCCACCGCTGCCTTCTCCGACTCCGCGCCCACGCGCATCGTCCGCAGCTTGTACATGCGGAAGCGCCGTCCGCCGGTGCCGAGCCGCATCTGCGAGAAGAACACCGGACCGCGCGAGTCGAGCTTCACCAGCACGGCGAGCACGGCGATGATCGGCGCACACATGAGGATGCCGAGCACCGCGCCCAGCACGTCGAAGATGCGCTTGAGCGGATAGTTCGCGTCGCGGAGGGCCGGCGGCCGTGCAGCGCCCAGTGGCGTGAGCGGTGAAACGGGCTGTGTCCTTTCGGCGGCCACGCAACGCGCTGCGTTTGAATCGCGCAGGGTACTCCTCCACTCGTCGGTCGTGGCGCCCAGGCAGGGCAAAGTCGCGAGGACTGACCCGCGTCCACGCTGGGCCGTCACCAGTAGCCAGCATCAGTCAAGAACGGCGAGGGCGTACTGAAACTGGAGACTGGCAACTGGTGACTGAGCGGGCGCAGTCACCGGTAGCCAGCGCGCGGCCCCACTGCACGAACGGTTCCGAAGCCGCACCACGCCGTGCAGTTTCCTCCCCATGAGTGTTTCCCCTGCGATCCCCGGGTTTGGTGACGATCGTCACATGTCGGCAAGCGCCGAGGACCCGGTGTTCGGCGCTGCTGCACAGGAGGACTTGCGACAGCGGCTCGCGCGGCATGCGCACACACAGGATCCGCGCGACCTCTGGCCCGGCCTCTCGGAACGGGCGCGCGTGTCCGCCGGCCGCGAGATCGAGCGAGTGGCTCGAGCGGTATTGGGCCGATCGCGCACTGTCGCGCTCGACCCCGGCGCGGAGCACGACGACTATGCGCTCGCCATCGCGTCGCACACGTCAGGAATGGGCCCGCTGCTCGGCCGCTGGATCGAGGACGGGAAAGTCGTCGCGTCGGAACCCGTGCGCGCGCGTCTCGCACGCCAGCTCCACCACGCTCGACAACGCTCGGCGCGCATCGAGCGCGAGGTGCTGCCAGTGCTGGACGCCATGACCGCGCGCGGCGTCGTCCCCGTCGTGCTCAAGGGGCTGCACACCGCCCGCGCATACTTCGAGGAAGCCGGCGTTCGCCGCATGTCCGACGTCGACCTCCTCGTCGACGACGCCCAGCGACCCGAGGCCGATGAGGCGCTTCTGGACGCCGGCTTTCGCGTGCACGGTCCCGCCTTCTGGTCGCACAAGAAGGATTGGATCGGCCCCGGCGTCGAGGATCGCGTCTTCTCCGTCGAGCTCTCCGACGAGCGGACCACGTGGGTCGTCGAAGTGCACACGTCGCTCGATCGCACGTTTCACGCGGGAGCCGTGGCGCACCTGGATCGCGAGCGCGCGAGCCTCGTGCCGTTCGACATCGCGGGCCGCTCGCTTCGCGCGCAGTCGTCACATGCGTTGCTGCTCACGCTTGCGTGCCATTGCTCGCAGGAGCTGGGCTCCAGCCGCCTGTTGCGGCTCGTCGAGATCATTCGGGTGGTGCGTGCGGAGATCGCTGCCGGCCGTCTCGTTTGGGACGAGGTGCTCGCTGCGCTACATCGCACGGGCGCGGCACGCTTCAGCTGGCCGGCGTTCGCGCTCGCCGAGCAACTCGCACCTGGCACCATCGACGCGCGTGTCCTCGCACTCGGCAGGCGCGAGTCGACGCTTGCGGCTCGGCATACCGTGGCGCGCCTTACGCCGGTGGGCGGTGCGCTCGACGAGCTCGGCCTGCTGCGGCAGGTGATGTGGATGCGCGGACCCGTCGCCATCCTGCACCGTGCCCTGCGCTTCGCCTGGCCATGGCGGTACGGCAATCCGGTGGACGTCCTTCCCGGTTGGCGCGTGCGGATGCGGCAATTGCGCGCCGGACTCCTCTCCGTCCGCGCTCCGGACGAACGGGCGTAGCCTCGTGGCGAGGCGAACGTCCCGTCCGTATTCTCGTCAGTGACGTGAGCCTCTTCCCCATCGCGGACCTTCGTGCACGCACCTGATCCCCTCATCGGCCAGCTTCTCGCCGATCGCTATCGCATCCTGCGCACGCTGGGCGAAGGTGGCATGGGCCGCGTGTACCTCGCGCAGCACGAGCGCATGGGCCGCCTCAGCGCCGTCAAGGTGATGAGTCCCGCGCTGGTGCCCACACCCGACGCGATCAGCAGGTTCAATCGCGAAGCGGCCAACGCCAGCCGCATCAGTCACCCGAACGTCGCCGCGATCTACGACTTCGGCGAGACGACGGATGGCATTCTCTATCTCGCGATGGAATACGTGGAGGGCGAGACGCTCTCGTCGCTGCTCGCGCGCGCCGGCGCGCTTTCGCTTGCGGATGCCGGCGACATCACGAAGCAGGTCGCCGACGCACTGCACGCCGCGCATCATCTCGGCATCATCCATCGCGACCTCAAGCCCGACAACATCCTCGTCACGGTCGACGCGGAGGGTCGCCGCCTCGTGAAGGTGGTGGACTTCGGCATTGCGAAGACCATGCAGGGCGGGGGGCAGACCGTCACCACGGCGGGCATGTCCATCGGCACTCCGGAGTTCATGAGTCCGGAGCAGCTCGCCGGCGACACGCTCGACGCGCGCACCGACATCTATTCGCTGGGCCTCGTGACCTTCACGATGCTGACCGGCCAGGCGCCGTTCACCACCCTCACCTCCAAGCAGTCGCTGGTGCAGCGACTCACCACGCGTCCGCGCGCGCTCACGGAGGTGCGTCCCGCTGTCGAGTGGCCCGTGCGACTCCAGGCCGCGCTCGATCGCGCACTCAGCCCGGAGCCCCACGAGCGATACGCCAAGGTGGGCGAGTTCGCGCGCGACCTCGTCGCCGCAACGGGCGCATCCGGGGACGCACCGTTGGGCGTCACGCACGCGATGACGCAACTGGGGACGCCCGTGGCGCAAACCGTTGCGCCGGACGTGAACACTGCGGCATCGACCGCGCCCACTCGTCGCACGCCGCTGGTGGCCGGAGCCGTGATTGCGGCGTCGGCGGTGGCATACATCGCATGGGGCTCATTCTCGACGCCTGCACCCGCCCCTCCTGCGGTCGCAACCGCTGCCGAGACAACGGCGTCCCAGTCCGCGACCGCGGAGCAGGTGGCGGCACCGGCGGTCGCGCCACTCGTGGCGGCCGTTCGCGCGGACTCGACTCCCATTGCGCCCTTCAAGCGAGCCCTGGTGTCGCCACCGGTCGTCACGTTGCCCCCGCCACCGGCAAGCGCGCCCACCGCCACCGTCACGGACACGCTGCCCACGCGCGTCGGTGGCACCGGTCATCCCTGGCTCGCTGCGTCCGGAGACTCGACGGGCACTCCACTCGCGAGCCTCCCGCCACTCGCAACTCAAGCTCGCGAGATTCTCGGACACGCCAACCGCGCGCGTCGCTTGTTCATCGCCAAGCAGCCGGCCAAGGCATTGCCGGAGCTCCGCACCGCCCTCGACGAATTCTTTCGCTTCGAGTCGATACACCCGGCGGCGCGCGAGACGATGCTGTTGCGCACCCAGCTCACAACGATCGCGAACAAAGCCGCCTCCGACTGTCCCGCCAACGTGGACACCCTGAACGCGCGCGACCGTCGTATGATGATGTGCGCGAATCTCACGAAGGCCCTCGCCCGCCTCGGTGCATCCGATGCTCCGAATGCTCGCGTCTTGCCCGGTCGCCGGCCCCCGCGCCGACTCATCCAGCCGCCGAGGTTGTGACCAATCGGGCGTACGCCAATCTGCGGTAAAGTTGCCGCATCAGCGTGGTACGATGCCCACACCTCGACAGCGAATGAGTGGCACGTGAGCTCGCAAAGTGTTCAGGATAAACGACTTAAAGCATCAACGCACTGGCGCCGATCTTGACTTGTGTGGCTGTGACCGCTTCGCCACTCTCCTGTCTTCGCCAAGGCCTCACATGAAGAAAGTCTCCGCCGTTGGAGGCGCGTTCGCCGCGCTGGTGCTCCTCTCCGCTCCCGCCTCTGCACAGGTCCTCAAGTACGGCGATCTCTCGCCCACCGGTAACTACGCCGCATTTCTCGCCACGCTCGCCGGCTTTGGCATCACGCCGAGCACCATCACGTTCGACGGCGAGGCCGTTGGTGTGTTGAATCCCCTGTTTGCTCCTGGCGTCACATTCTCCACCGTCGGTGACGTCGACGTCATCGCAAACGGTGCCGGCCCTGGCCAGGGAAACACGAGCAGCAGTCCCGTGAGCTCGGGTGAAGGCCTGCACGCGGCCTCCAACTACCTGCTCGACAATATGAGCGCATCCTCGCTGACCATCTCGTTCGCCAACCAGTTGGCCGGCGCGGGATTGTTCGTGATCGACTACTTCAACCCCGCGGCGGGCAACACGCTCACGCTGGAAGCCTTCACCGGCGCCAACGGCACGGGAACGTCGCTGGGCAGCTTCTCCTCGGTCGCGTTCAATTTCCAGAGGAACAACAGCTACTTCATGGGCTTCACGAGCGCCGCTGGCGACATCGGCTCGATCGTGTTCACGGACGTTAACAACACCACAGGCGACGCGATGGGACTCGACGACGTCACACTGGCTGTCCCGGTCCAGGCCACGCCGGAGCCGGCGTCCGTGCTGCTGATGGCGACGGGTCTCGGCGCGCTGGCCTTCTTCCGCCGCAAGCGCAAAACGGCGTAACAGTCGTTGGCGCAAGCTGAAGCTCTAGCTCTAGCTCAAGCTCGCAGTTGCTGACAGCTCAATGCTCGCACGTGTCGTAAAAACAGAAGGCCCCCTCGCCAATCTCTGGCAAGGGGGCCTTCCGTCCCGGTCCATCAATGCACTCGATGCCGCTCGCTACTCCGGTTGAACAGCCACACCACCAGCGCGACTGGCAGGATCACCATCAGCGCAATCTTCACAAATCCGAGCAGCACCCCAACCAGCGCCATGCCCAGTCCGAACACGACGCCGAACAGTGCCATGCCAGTTACGAATAGCACGAACAACAACGGAAGGCCGACGCACAGGAAAAGTGCCGAGAGGATCAGGAAGCGGAGCGCACGCATGTGTCCACCAAGTGAGAGGTAGCACCACGTACGGGCACAGCCCGCCGACGGTTTCCCTCGCAGGACCGACGTGTCACGTTGACACGAGACTCCAGCGTCGGCATGTTCGCGCAGAATAAGACACGGATGGTCGCAGTTCGATGCTAGCAGATGGTGTCGTCTACTCGGTCGAAGGGGAAACGTACCGCTGGCGGGATGTCATCCTGTCGGCTGTTCGCCGCGGCGACTGGCATGCCGTCGAAGCGCGAGCGCGCATTGGCGCAGCAGCCGTCCGCCACGCCGATGCGACCGGAACGACACTCCCCTCGGGAACCCTCGACGCCGCTGCCCGCGAGTTCCGCTATGCGCGCGACCTCGTGACGGCCCAGAGCATGGAAGAGTGGCTCGAGCGCCGCGAGATACAGGTCCACGAATGGACCGCATACCTCCGCCGCGAGCTGCAACGAACGCGCGTCGTCACAGACGCCGACGCGCTCGTCTCCCGCTATCCGGTCGCTGACGCAGAGGCCATTCGTCTTACCATGGTCCATGCCGCCTGCGGCCCCGATCTCGACGCATGGGCCCGGACGCTCGCGAGGCAGTCGGCTGCGCGCGCGTCGCTCGCAACGGTGCCTCCGTCGCTGGTGTCCGCACCGGCCGACGACCAGCTGCACCACCTCTCGCCGCTTCCCGCCTCCGTCATCGGCCACGATGTGGACGCGCTCCGCGCCTCGGCGCACAGGCTCGATGCGATCGAGGAATCCGTGCGCGTCTTTCGCGCGGCCACGCTCACCGACCGCGCCGTGCAGGATCTCGTGAACGGACGCCAGCTGGACTGGGTGCGCTTCGACTGCCGCGTGTTGGCGTTTCCGCGTGAGGAAATGGCCGCCGAGGCCGCGCTGCTCCTTCGCGACGATGGTGAGGGCTTTACCGGCGTGTATCAGGCCGCGCATACGGAGCCGCGCACCGAGCGCTTCTTCCTCGACCAGGTCGACGAGTCGTTGCGCGACCACTTCCTCGGATCACGGCCCGGAGATCTCATCGGTCCCGTGCACGTCGATGCCGAGTTCGTGCTGTATCAGGTCGAGGAGAAGGTGCTTCCCACCATCCGAGATCACGACGTGCGCCATCGTGCGGAGTGCGCCGTCCTCGATCTCGCGCTGGACCAACAGGTGGAGCGTCACGTCGTCTGGAATACCGGCAAGGTGAGCGCGTGACGATGGCGCCGGAGTTCCGCCTCCTCAATGACGACGCGTCCGCGGCCAACGGGGGTCCGCCCTCGCACCTCTCGCCGGACGTCCGAGCGCAACTCGCTGGGTTGCCCATCTTGCGCTTCCTGCCAGATGTCGTGCGCGAACGCGTCATCGACAGCTTCGAGCCCGTCTCGTTCACGTTCGGTATGGCGATCGTCCGCGAGGGCGAGCCGGCAGACGCGCTGTATGTCTTGCTGTCCGGCCGCGCGCGCGTCGTCAAGCACGCCGCACGCGATGGCACGACCAACGGCGAGCTCTCGCTCGGCGTGCTCAAGGCGGGTGACACCTTTGGCGAGATCGGGCTGCTCGAGCAAACCGTCCGCTCGCTCACCGTGCGCGCCAGTGGCGACGTCAGCGCGCTGCGGCTCGACCGCACGGTATTCGACATCCTGCTCGCCGAGCGCCCGGAGCTTCGCCAGTACTTCGAGCTGCAGGTGGCTCACCGCCGCCTGAGCAACTTCTTCAAGGAGTTCACCGCCTTCGCGCGGCTGCCGGCGCCGGCGCTGGCGGAGATGCTCGAGGACCTCGACCGGAAGTCTGTACCAGCCGGCGAGCTCGTGATCCGCGAGGGCGATCCGTCCGGGCCGATGTACATCGTCGAGGAGGGCCGTCTCCGCGTCTTCGTGGAAGAAGCCGGCCGCCGCAAGTACATCGCCTACTATCGGAAAGGAGACTTCTTCGGGGAGCTCTCCATCTTCAAGGGCTCGTCTCGCGCAGCAAGCGTCGAGGCGGTGTCCGACTGTACGCTGTCGTCGCTCCGGCAGGATACGTTCAACCGCCTGCTGGCCACGTACCCGGAATTCCGGGCGCGCATCGAGGAGCGCATCGCGCAGTACGACTACAAGCACGTCGCGCGCGTTCCGCTCGACTTCGCCGAGGAGTCCCTGCCCGCCGAGCTGCGCGCCAGCGTGCAGGTGAGCACCGATCAGCTCGACGCACCCGCTCGTCCTCGGCCGCGCGTCGAGACGGAGGAAGCGGAGCCGCCCGCGCGAGAGCCGTTCGAAGACGAACAGGGATTCTTTCGGAAGAAGACCAAGCGGATCCGCCGCATTCCGCTCGTCTACCAGATCGACGAGATGGACTGCGGCGCCGCGTGTCTCGCGATGGTGTGCCGGCACTACGGCCGCGCCGTCAGCCTCGCGCGCATCCGCCAGCTCGTGCACACGAGCCTCGACGGCAGCAGCCTGCGCGCCCTGTGCCAGGCCGCGTCGGAGCTCGGCCTGGCCGCGCGGTCCGTGAAGGCGTCGCCACGCAACTTCGACCGCATGCCCCTCCCGGCCATCATCCACTGGGAGGGAAATCACTGGGTCGTGTTGTACGACGTCAACGAGACGCACGCATGGCTCGTCGATCCCGCGTTCGGTCACGTGAAGGTCACGCGCGCCGAGCTGCTGGAGAAGTGGACCGGATACTCGGCGCTGTTCGACTACACCGAGGCGTTCGAGCAAGCGCCGGTGTCGAAGGCGGGCCTCTCCTGGCTGTGGCCATTCATTCGGCCGCACATGCCGCTCGTCGGCAAGGCCGTCGCGCTCGCCGCCATCGTGAGCGCGCTCCAGATGGTCGTCCCGGTCTTTACGCAGGTCATCGTGGATCGCGTCGTGGTCGACCAGGATCGCGCGCTGCTCGGCCTGCTCATCACAGGCATGCTGGGCGTGCTGGTATTCATGACGGCGGCCACCGTCGTGCAGCGCTACCTCATGAGCTTCGCCGCCGTGCGCATCGACTCGTCGACGCTCGATCACCTCACGCGCCGCCTGCTGGCTCTGCCGATGAGCTACTTCGCCACCCGGCGGACGGGCGACATCCAGCGCCGCCTCGAGGGCATGAAGCAGGTCCGCGAGTTCCTCGTGCAGCAAGGCGTCGGTGCGCTGTCGGCATTCGTGCAGTTGATCGTCACGCTGGCCATGATGGCGATCTACAGTCCGCGCCTCATGCTCGTCTTCCTCGCGACGGTGCCGTTGTACGGCGCGCTCATGTACTACTCTGCGCGCTTCCTCCGCCCGCTGCTCGACAAGCTGGAGGACGCATATGGCCGGTACCACTCGCACCAGATCGATGCGATCAAGGGCATCGAGACCGTCAAGTCCATGTCCGCCGAGGGCACGTTTCGCGAGCTGATGCTGGGGCAGTTCAACGCGGTGTCGCGCCGTCGCTTCAATGCCGACTTCACGATGATGTCGTACGACGGCGTCGTGCAGATGGTGACGTTCCTCTCCGTCGTGCTGTTCCTGTTCGTCGGAGCTCGGCTCGTAATGGCTGGCGAGTTGACCATCGGCGGTCTCGTCGCGTTCAATTCGCTCGTCGCGCTGGCCAATGCGCCCATCGTCAACCTGCTGTCCACGTGGGACGGCCTCCAGGTCGCGCAATTGCTGCTCAACCGGTTGAACGACGTCTTCGAGCCCGAGCCAGAGCAGGGCACGGATCGCTCGAAGCTCATTCCCGTGCGGTCGCTCGAGGGACGCGTGTCGTTCCAGAACATGGGCTTCCGCTACGGCGGGCCCGAGTCCCCAGCGATTCTCGAGGGCATCTCGCTGGACGTGCCCGCCGGCAAGATGGTCGCGATCATCGGCCGCAGCGGCTCCGGCAAGACGACGCTCATCAAGTGCCTCGCGGGACTGCTCGAGCCCACTGAAGGCACCATTCGCTATGACGGTGTCGAGCTCAAGACGCTCAACTACCGCGACCTGCGCCGGCAGGTGGGGTTCGTGCTTCAGGAGAACTACCTGTTCAACGACACCATCGCGCGCAACATCGCCTTCGGCGACAACGAGCCCGATATGGACGCGGTGATCTGGGCGTCGCGCATCGCGAACGCACACGAATTCGTGGAGCGCCTGCCGCTTGGCTACGAGACAAAGGTCGGTGAGTCGGGCCTCGCCATCTCAGGCGGTCAGCGCCAGCGTGTGGCCATCGCGCGCGCGGTCTACCATCGCCCACCCATTCTCGTCTTCGACGAGGCGACCAGCGCGCTCGACACCGAGAGCGAGCGCGCCGTAAAAGACAACCTCGCGCAGCTGCTCGCTGGCCGCACGTCGTTCGTCATCGCGCACCGGCTCAGCACCGTGCGCGACGCCGACCTCATCGTGGTGCTGGAGAAGGGACGTCTCGCTGAGCAGGGCACGCACGAGGAGTTGATGAAGCATCAGGGTCTCTACTACTACCTGGTCAGCCAGCAGTTGACCACGTGAGCGAATGACCACGCCATTCCGCCCCGACCTCGACGTCGATCCGCCGTTCCTCGACAACGCGCCGCCCCACTGGGTCGCGCGCGGGTTGTCCACGCTGCTCATCGTAATGTTTGCCGTCCTCCTGCTTGCCGCGGCAGTCATCACGGTGCCGGAGACGGTGGTCGGCAGCTTCGTGCTCGTTCCGGAGCGTGGCGCAGATCCCGTGCGCACGCCACGCGAAGGCACGGTCGCGGAGGTGCGCGTGAACGAAGGACAGATGGTAGTCAGCGGCGCGACGCTCTTCGTCATTCGCTCGCAGTCGGTCGGCGATCGCATGGCCGACATGCGCGACATGGAAATGCAGTCGACGGCCGTGCCCGCGCGTCTCGCGAACGCGAATGCTGAGTACGAGAGCCAGCGCCGCGCCGACGCACTCGAGAGCAGCCGCCTCACCACGCGCGCCGCGACGCTCGAGCGCATCGCCACGCTCAAGCGCAAGCAGCTGGTCGTCACGCGCGACATGGCAGACCGCTCCAAGCGCGGACAGGTATCCGGCGCGGTGGGCGGCTGGGAGTCGGATCGCCTCGGCCTCGAGGCCGACCAACTCGCCGCCGACGTCGAGACCGTCACCGCGGAACACGATGAGGCCCGCGCCGCGCTTGCTCGGCTCAAGCAGGACGCGGCAACGCGCGAAGTCCAGCATCGTGAGCTGCTCCGCACGCTCACGCAGCAGGCGGAAGTCGCGCGCGTGCGGCTCGACGCCATGCGCCGTCAGCCGACCGGCGTTGCCGGCGACCTCGTGGTCACGGCGCCGTGCACCGGCTCGCTGTTGCGCATGATGGTGAGCAACACTGGCGCGGTCGTGCAGGCGGGCGATCCCCTCGGCGAAATCGCCTGCGCGGGCGAGCGCCTCCAGGTCGAGATGACGCTCGGCCAGAAGGACGTCTCGCGCGTGCGCGTGGGGCAGGGCGCCAAGCTGCTGTACGACGCCTTTCCCTATCAGCGTTTTGGCGCCCGGCTCGGTCGCGTGCGGTGGGTCGGTCCCGCGACGACGGCTCGCATTGCAGTGCCCAGCACTTCGGTCGCCGACGCGGGCGGCGTATTCCGCGCGCTCATCGACGCCGGCGACAGCGCCATCGCCGTGCGCGGTGAGGCTCGTCCGCTCCTCGTCGGCATGCGCGGACAGGCGCGCGTCGTCACCGGTCGGCGCACACTCGTCAGTTACGCCTTCGAGCCCATTCGCGCGCTCCGCGAGAACTTCTCCGGCTCGCCTGTCGCGACGCCTGTGGCGCCGCCTCCCCCGAAGACCACGAGCAGCATCGCAACACCACCATCGAGGCGGCCCACCTCATGATCCAGTCGTCCTTTACGCTCGATCAGTTCACCACGGAAGACGACGCGATGCGTCGCTGCCTCGAGCTCGCACACGTGGCCGGCCGCACGGACATTCCCGTCCTCATCCTCGGCGAATCGGGCACTGGCAAGACGATGCTCGCGCGCGCCATCCACAATTCGTCGTCGCGCGCGAAGGGCGCCTTTGCCGCGTTCAATGCCGCAGCGCTGAGCGAAACACTGCTCGACAGTCAGCTCTTCGGTCACGAGAAAGGCGCCTTCACCGGCGCCACCAAGCGGGTGCTCGGCAAATTCGAGCAGGCACATGGCGGCACGCTCTTCATCGACGAGATTGCCGACATGACCGCTGCGGCGCAGGCGAAGATTCTGCGCGCGGTGGAGTACGGGGAGTTCGAGCGACTTGGCTCAGAAGCGCTGCAAGTGGCGGACGTGCGACTCATCTCGGCCACGCATCTCCCGATTCGCCGCTTCATGGAGTCCGATCATTTTCGGCGCGATCTCTTCTACCGCATCAGCGGACTGTCCATCACCGTGCCGCCACTGCGCGAACGCCCAACCGACCTCCGTGCGCTGGTCGGCACCGAGATCGCGGCCGCCGCTCGCGCACAGCACAAGCCGATCGTCGGTCTCAGCCGGCAGGCGGCCGCCATCCTCTTCGCGCACCGGTGGCCAGGCAACCTCCGTGAGCTCCAGCGCGTCATTCATACGGCGGTCGCAATGACCACGGGCGATGTCATCTACGCCGAGGCGCTGCTGCTCGAGGTCGAGGGCGAGCGCCCTGCCGACGTCGAGGTCAATCGCGCCGCATCGGCACGCACCGCAGCCTCGTTCAGCCTCGCGTCCGACCGCCGCGCCACGGCCACAGCGCGCGACTCGAAGCACGACCTCTCGCTCCGTCGCGTGGAGGAGCGGCATATCCTCGACGTCCTCTCCCAGATGGACGGCTGCAAGCGGCGCGCGGCACGCGCACTCGGCGTCTCGCGGTCGACGCTCGATCGCAAGCTGTCGTCGTTCCACGTCGATACAGCCGAGCCGCGCGTACTTGCGACTGCGCCTCCTCTGACGCCCGTTGACGACCGAGCGATGTTTAGCCCCGGTTCGTGACCGTTGCCCCGTTCGGGGGCCATGTGGTCTCGAAGCGAGACACATGCACCGCCCGGCGAGCGGGTGGAAGGAATGCGCAAGTCGTTGTACAGCATCATGTTGTGGCAGTATGTGGCATTGGTGCGCGACTTGCTTTCGGCGCTACTAGCCTGCTCTGATGTTTAGCGTCTCACCGAACAGTTCAGCGATAATCCAAGTGCAAGACAAGCCCAAGCCGCCTGAGACGCCGCCCTCCACTCGTAGCGATCCCACGCGGCGAGAGGACGATGTCATCCGCATCGAGGACTTGGCACCGCCCGGCCACGTGAGCGGAGGTCGCAAGATCCTGCTCGGTGAGTTTCTCACGCCAGTCAGCACTCCCCGCTTCCCGCCTGGGTCGTAGAACGCGACCATGGCCTCGCTCGACAACAAAGCTGGTATCGGTTCGAGACCATTGCGCAGAAGTCAGCATGTCGCGCGAAACGCTGCAAACCAATGCGCGATAACGGCTTGCATGACGGCATCCTGAACGGTTCACGACTTGCCTTGGTCGGTTGCGGATTCTCACCGCGGCCCGCATGAGAATCCGCGCTGCTCCGATCTCGGCGCGCACCCTTCTGAGGTGGAATGTCTACGGAAAAGCCAAAGTCCCCGCCTGCCCAGTCCCGTTCACCGCTCATCGATCTGCCGGCACAGCCGGTGGACGACAGCGAGGCGAAAGGCGTGAAGGGCGGTTCTCCCTCCGAGATCGATCGCAGCCGCACGAGCATCACCGGGTCCACGTAGTCCTCATCTCACCACGAGGTTTTCCATGGCCAGCAAGGACGAGAAGAGCCCCACCCCTCCTCGCGACGACAAGAAGAACGAGAAGGTGACCGACCTTCCCCAGCGCGAAGCGAGCGGCAAGGACGAACAGGTGAAGGGCGGACGCGCGCCCAACAGGCCGAGGCCGTAGGAAGCATGCTCGCGCAATGGCGCGGCATGACGATCATCTCAGACCGGGGTACCCACACATGACCATCGACAAGGACAAGAAGCCGCAGCCCAGCATCACCGATCTCCCCGAGCCCGCGAGCGCGGACACCACCGCCGACAAGGTGAAGGGCGGCCGCATGAACCTGAGGGCCACCGAGAGCGGCGATGTCACGCAGGACGGTTCGCGCGGCGGCGATCAGGGCTGACCGTGCATGACCGGTGTGAGAGCGTCGAACGAATCTCGCGCGACGCTCTCTCACCCGGTCCGCTGTGCACCTCCCGCCGCCAGCGATGCTCCTGATCCTCTCCGCGCCTGGCGACACCCACTCCGAAGCGGTTGAGCAGATTCTCGCGCGGCGCGGCGTTCCGTATGTCCATTGGAACCAGGCCAACTTCCCGGAGCGTGAAACCGTCACGCTGCGGTACGACGCGCACGGACTGCGCTCGCGCACGCTGACCATGAACGACGCGCCCATCGACCTTGCCAGCGTGTCGACCACGTACGTCCGCCGGCACGCACACCCCGAGGTCAGCCGACCCGAGAAGGACGCCGCGGCCCGCGCATACGTCGAGAGTGAATCGCGCGCGTTCCTCCTCGATGCCGCGCAGTTGCTCGATTGTCGCTGGGTGCCCGGGCCCGTGCGCGCATTGCACTGGGCCGGCGACAAGGCGTGGCAGCTTCGCCACGCCGCGCGCATCGGATTCGAGATCCCGCCGACGCTCATTACCAACGACCCCGCCGAACTGCTCGAGTTTCATCGCCAGCACGATGGACACCTCATCTGCAAGGCCCTTGGCTTCCCGCACTTCCCGGCCCACGGCTCCGATGACCGCTGGGTGTTCACGACGCAGGTCGTGACGCCGCGCGACATCGGCTATGTAGACTCGGTTCGGTATTGCCCGGCGATTTTCCAGGCCTACGTGCCCAAGCGCCTCGAGCTGCGCGTGACCGTCGTTGGCGATCGGCTCTTCGCCTGCGAGATCCACTCGCAGGAGCGCGAGCGCACCCGTCACGACTGGCGCCGCTACGATCTCCAAAACACTCGGCACGCCGCGCATCGCCTGCCAGGGGACGTCGCAGCCCTCTGCGTGCGCATCGTGCGCGAGCTCGGTCTCTGCTATGGGGCCATGGATCTCGTGTTGACGCCGGACGGACGCTACGTGTTTCTCGAAGTCAATCCGCTCGGCCAGTATCTATGGATCGAGAAGCTGACCGGCATGCCCATCAGCGACGCCATCTGCGACCTGCTGGAAGCCGCCGAAGCCGGCACTGGAGGCATGCCCGGTGACTGATCAACTCGTGCGCCGCGCGCTCGACGACACCCTCACGTTCCTCGGCACGCTGGTGCGCGATGCCGCACAACCGCCCGAAGCGCTCGCGCGCCTGGCGTTGCTTCGCCTCCAGCATCCGGGCCTCGACCTCGACCTCGTGTGGGACGCGAGCCCGTATCCGTCCACCGTGCATTTCGACGCGCTGCTCCGCGCACCCGGCGCCGATACCGTATCGCTGAGCGTTTGCCCGGTCGACGACACGCCGTGGCCGCTGCGCGGCGTCCGTCTCGCCAGCGATCACGATCTCGTTCGAGTGAACGGCGAAACGCTCAAGGTGCGCGAGGCCATGGAATGCCTGGATTTCCTGTGGAACGAGGCGCGCATTCTCCAGGCGCTCGTGGATCTGTGTCTCATTGAGGAAGCCGTGAAACGGTGGTCCATCGTGCCCGCGGCCGAACACACGCAGCGCGCGCTCGACGCCTTCCGTTCGGCGCGTGGCCTGCTCGCTGCGAGCGACATGCACACGTGGATGCACGCGAATGCACTCACCCCCGACCGGCTCGCGCACATGATGCACGGGCGCGCGCAGGAGTTCGCACTGCGCGAGCACATCGCTCGCGAGGGCGTCGGCGCGTATGCGGACGCGCACCCCCGTGCATTCGACGTCGCACACCTCGCGCGAATGCGGGTGCGTACCCGCGAGCGAGCGTACCAGTTGGCCGAGCAGGTATCGCAGCGCGGCTTCCACGAGGTGATGGAGGACGAGTTCAGCGCACGGCGCCTCGTCGCGCTCCGACATGGGAGCCTGGAGGCTGTGCGGCGTCGTGACATCTCGCCTGATCACGCGGCGCACATCTTCGCGGCCGCAGCGCGAGACGTGATCGGCCCCCTCGAATCCGATGCGGGATTCGATATCGTGCGCGTCATCCGCATCGAGATCGCCGATCCGCATCACGCCAGCACACGCCACGCAGTCGTCGACGCGATGTTCGACGAGTGGCTCGGCGCGCGTCGCCGTGCGGCCACCATCGAGTGGTTCTGGGGACCGGCAGGCGCGTAGGTTCGTCGTTGCCGAAATCGAGCTCGTCCCCTATTGTATGCAAAAGATGTCCAGGACCTGAAGGGGGACTCATGAGCCTTGCACCTCGCGCCGCGCGTTCCGTGGCCATCGTCAGTGCCGCGTTGCTCGGAATCCACGGACTGTCGTCCACTGCCGGTGCGCAGCGCGCGCGCGTGGGTACGGCCGCGTCCGCGCAGCCAGAACGCGGCCAGAAGGACTGGCCGCTATCGGGCGTGCATGTGAGCACCAGCAGCGGCCAGAGGGACTGGCCGCTGCCCGGCGTGCATGTGAGCACCGGCGAGCGGCGGATACCCCAGCAGTCGCGCAGGTCTTCGCGGCCGGCGCCCCGAATCATTTACGTCCCCGTGCTCGTCGATGTCGGCCATCGGGCACCCTCAGGCGTCAACGACTCCAACGGCCGCCCCCTCGGCGAAGCCTACGAGATGCAGTCGTCGGCCGAGTCCTCGTCATTCCCGGCCTACACTCCCGATCTGAGCGGCACGCCGTACGTCGTCATCGAGAGTGGCGCGATGGTCGTGGATTTCGGTGATGGGGTGCGAGGCACCTTCGACTCCTGCGCCGTATCGGCCGCCAAGGCGACGCCGGACAGTCAGCCACGCACGATCTTCTATCGCCCGCCAGCCGATGGGATCGTCTTCCGAGCTGGCCACAGCGGTCGCGTGCGCGGCGCACCTCCCGGCGGCACGAAGGCATGCTACGCCGCCGATGCATATGGGCGAACGGAGTTGAGGTACTGACCGCGTGGATTGAGCGAGCCACCCCAAGTTGTCGTCCCGACAGGAGCGCGCAGCGCGACCGAGGGACCTGCTTTGACCAATGAGGCGCTACGGCGGATGGCTGATTTAGCGGCCTGGGAGCGAGTCTCGAAACGCTCGTGCTTCGCGCGCATACCGGTTTGTCGCGCCGTAGCCAGTGGCCAACGCCGCCACGGCGAGAGTGGCGGCCGATCGCGCCTCATCACGGAGACACTCCGCTCCCACCTCCTCCTGCTCGCTCCGGTGCCAACGCATGCATCACGACGACCATCACGACGATTTTGGCGGTCTGCATCGCGACCTCCTGCAAACCGGCACCGCGATGGATCGTCGCAAGGCGCTTCGCGTTGCCGCGCGGCTCGGGTTCGGCATGGGCGCGCTGCAACTGCTCGGCTGCTCCGTCACGAGTAGTGTCGATAACACAAACGGCGGCGCCTGCAGCAGGATCCCCGAGGAAACCGCGGGTCCGTTCCCGGGCGATTCCTCCAACGGGCTGAACGTGCTCAATCAGGTGGGCGTCGTGCGCAACGACATCCGGACGAGCTTTGCTGGTCTGAGTGGCACTGCGCCTGGCGTTCCGCTCTACCTCGCGCTGACCATCGTGTCGGCGTCCACGTGCGCGCCGCTCGCTGGCTACGCGGTCTACCTCTGGCAGTGCGACCAGGCCGGTCGCTACTCGCTGTACTCGGCCGGTGCCACCAACCAGAACTACCTCCGCGGCGTACAGGCGGCCGATGTCGACGGCAAGCTGACCTTCACCTCGATCTTCCCAGCATGCTACCCTGGCCGCTGGCCGCATCTGCACTTCGAGGTGTATCGCTCCCTGACTGCGGCGACGAACGTGGCGAACAAGATCGCGACGTCGCAGATCGCGCTGCCCAAGGCGCCGTGCGATCTCGTCTATGCGTCCCCGGGCTATTCGTCCAGCATTGTCGCCTTGTCACAGGTCTCACTCGCGACGGACGGCATCTTCAGCGACGGGTCGTCGCTCGAGCTCGCGACGGTAGTAGGCTCCGTGACCGTTGGCTTCACCGCCTCGCTGACCATCGCCGTCTCGGCATGAGCACACTTGGAGCGGAAAGAGGCTTAGAAAACGTCGATCCGGCAACGGGATTCTTCGGAGACTTCCGGGAAAGCCAGACGACAGCAAGCCAGACGACAGCAAGCCCAGACGGCGAACACTGAAACCGCGGATACTGCGCACGCAGACGTCGCAGGACCTGGGAAGTCTCTACGCATAGGCCCCGTCAGCACTGTAAGTGCTGATGGGGTTTTCACTTAGGTACTGCCGCACCGAACTTTGCAGAATCTGTGAAGTATTTCGGTGATGCACCCGATAATAGATGCAAGGCGACCACTGTACAGATAATGCACAGCTCGGTTGCTTCGAAGTAAAATGTTGCGTAAATGTGACTGAAAATGTCGGTAGGGCGACGGGATGCTTCGCCCGGTCAACGGTACAACGCACCCCCACAGTTACAGCAGCTGGCGCGATCCGAGGTCGGACGTGTCCATTCTCCCTCATGACGACAAGGACGATCTGCATGCGAAATCTCCGACTCCTGGCGCTTGGCGTAGCGGCCGCCAGCACGGCATTCTCCACGAACGCGGCCGCTCAGAGCGGCACCGAGCAGCTCACCTTCCACGGCTTCCTGAATCAGGGTTTCGGCGTCTCCGGCTCCCAGCCAATTCTCGGCCTCAACAAGGACGCAAGCTCAGACTACCGCGTCGGAGCCGTGCAGGTCCGTTTCGCGCTCTCGCCCGTGGACAACTTCGTCGTCCAGACCGTGACTCGCTCGCTTGGTACCAGCCCGCTCAGTGGATCGAACGGAAACGTCGCGGTGGATTGGGCCTTCTTCCATCACCGCTTCGACAACGCATCTGTGCGCGTCGGCCGCATTCCCTTGCCATTCGGCTTCCTGGCCGAGACCCGTGAGGTCGGCACCCTGCTGCCATTCTATCGCGCGCCGACCGGCTACTACAACGAGAGCTTTCGTAGCCTCGACGGCGTCATGGTCACCAACGACCTGGCCGTCGCGGGCGGACGGCTCGAGACGAAGCTCTGGGGTGGCGGGGCCCATGGTACGCAGCTCACGTGGCTGCCCCCGAATTTCCCCATAGCATCCGTCACCACCAAGCTGCGCCTCGAACGGCTGCTGGGTGCGAGCATGGTCTACACGACTCCTATCGACGGCATTCGGATTCTTGGCGGTCTCTCGACGCTGCGGATGCTCGACACCGTAAAGGTGCAGGCCGCGCCGGCGACGAAGCTCACACTCGCCAATGTCGGACTTGATGCCCGGTTCGACCGCGTATTTGCTCGCGGCGAGTCACGCATGGCAAAGAGCAGTTTGGACTCGAAGACAAACAACTACTATGCGCAGGGGGGCGTTCGACCCCTCAAGAATCTCTGGGTCAATGTCCAGGGTGACTTCTCGGAGGAAGCGAGCAAGGTCGCTTCGACGAAGGACTACAAGGGTCGCGTGACGGTGGCGGATCGTGCGCTGTCAGTCTCCTATCACTTTGCTCAGAATATCGTCGGCAAGATAGAGCAGCACTGGGTGAAGGGTGGGATCGATGGTTTCGTCGCTCCGACAGCTCCGCTCCCCAATGCGCGCTACAGCCTCGCGAGCTTCGCGGTCAGCTTCTGAGCCTCAGACATCAGACATCCACAAGACGAAACATGATGAAACTACGAGTCCTGCTCGCATCCCTGGCGCTGCTGATTGGCGCCGGCCGCTTGAGCGCACAGACCTATGTCGTGGTGGTGAATACCGCGAATCCAGTGACCACGTTGAGCAAGAGCACCGTGAATGATGTCTTTCTCAGGCGTGTCGTGCGGTGGGACGACGGACAGCCCACCGCGCCCGTGAACCTCGAGCGCGCCTCCGCGACGCGTGACGCGTTCAGCAAGGCCATTCATGGCAAGCCGGCCGCCGCCGTGGAGTCATTCTGGCAGGGGCAGATCTTTGCCGGCAAGGAGACGCCCCCGCCCACTCGCGCCTCGGATGCGGAAGTGCTCGCATTCGTTCGCGGAAAGCCATCGGCAATCGGTTATGTCAGCGCGAGCGCAACGCTCGGCGCAGACGTGAAGGTCGTGAAGATCAACTAGTCCGCGGTGGTTCGAAGTCGGCGCGCTCATGAGCAGCTCGTGAGCGCGCGCGCTTCGCCTCGTATTTGCATGGTGAAGCAGCGACCTCATGGTCGTTGCAGCTCGCGTGTACTCCGATTGTGCTCCGCAGGCAACGTCTCGCGAGATACCAGACTCGAGACGTCGCCGCATTTTCGCAGGCTACCTCTCTAGTGCCCGCTCGATGCCGCGTGGGCGAGGTTTGATTCATGTCGCTCGTCGATGTCGCTGTTGTCCGATGGTCGAGAGTCCTGGAGGGGCGCCCGTTCGGGCAGCGCATTCGTCTCCTGCCCATCGGCGCCTCACTCACGATGGCGGTGATCCTCGTCCTGATCATCGCGCTCGGGACGTTCAACTCGCTCCGTCTTGGGCAGATCGAGGCTCGCTACTACCCGTCGGTGAACGACAGCCGTGCGATGCACGAGACGCTCGCCGCGTTGCAAGCCTCCCTGCAGAACGCCGTCGCCTCGCAGGACACTGATCGCCTCGCAGCAACCGACTCCCTCCGCCAGGTATTCCGGGCGAGCGCCGCTGACCTCGCCAGCCGTGACCCAGGCAACACGCTGAACGCGGAATTGAGCCAGCGGTTCGAGCGATACTACACGCTAGCCCGTGGCACGAGCGGCATGCTCATCCGCGGCGGAAGCAATCAGGATTCAGTGTCCGCGGCGATCTCGGGCATGGTCAGCGACTACAAGTCTCTTCGGGAATCGTTGGTCGCGAAAATCGCCGGAGACGAGCTCGCCATAGCCACTGCGTTCCGGCAAGCACGCCTGCTCCAGATTTGGGGAGTCGTCGGCATCGCGCTGATTACGCTGCTCTCCATCGCCGCGATGGGTACCCTGGCCGTTGCGACAACGCGCTCGCTCACCGACCCACTCGACGAGGTCGTTGTTGTTGCGAACCTCATTGCGCAGGGTGACCTGTCGGTGCACATCCCCGATCCAGGCGAAGACGAGCTTGGACCGCTGCGCCGTTCGCTGCAGGGCATGGTCGGCTACCTCAAGGAGATGTCGGGGGTCGCCCAGTCCATCGCGGGAGGAGACCTCTCGAACACCGTCACGCCGCGCTCCACGCGCGACGAGTTCGGTACGGCGCTCGCCGACATGCTGCTGTACCTCGCAGAGATGTCCACGATGGCCGAACGTCTTGCGGCGGGCGACCTCACGGTGCAGCCGCGGCCGCGTTCATCCGCGGATGCGTTCGGCGCTGCGTTCGCCAGCATGGCGGCGCGACTCAATGCGATCGTGTCCGAGTTGCGCAGTGCGGCGGAAACCATCGCGGCGTCGTCATCGCAGATGAGTGCATCCGCGACGGAGCTCGCGGAGACGGCAGGGCAGGGCGCTGGAAGCATCGAGGAAGCGGTCGGGCGTCTCGAGGCCCTCGCGGCCTCGGTTCGCGGAACCGTTGATCGCAGCCGTCAGATGGAACGCTCCGCTCTTGACGGCGTGAAAAACACCGAGGAAGGCGCGCGCGTCATTCAGGAGACGATCGACTCCTCGCGTGAGATCGTCGAGCGCACGTCGGTGATCGGGGCAATCGCCAGCCAGACGAACCTGCTCGCGCTGAACGCGGCCATCGAGGCGGCGCGCGCCGGCGACCACGGCCGCGGCTTCTCGGTTGTCGCCGACGAGGTGCGCACCCTCGCCGCCGAGGCGGCAACGGCGGCGACCGACATCACTCGGCTCACGGCGAACAGCCAGTTGAAGGGAGAGCGGTCAAAGCAGATCCTCGCCGCACTCGCACCCAGCATGGCGGGGGCAGCGGCGTTCGTGCAGGAGCTCGCGGCCACCTCCGCGCAGCAGGCGGCGGACCTTGCGGACGTAGAGCAATCGATGCGGCGCGTCGACGAGCTCACGCAGCGAAACGCTGCCTCCGCTGAGGAGTTCGCGGCGACTGCGCAGGAGCTGTCGGCGCAGGCGTCGACCCTCGAGGAGCTCGTCGGGCAGTTCCGCGTCAGCTCCTCGCGTCAGGGCAGCGCGCCAGACCCTCGCGCGACCGCGTCGGCGGGATACGCGCGCACCACGCCCGCTCGTGGGAAAGCGCCGAAGCCAGTGCTCGCAAAGGTAGGCGCCTGACGGCGAACGAGCATCGGCATGAGGCGGGCTGAACGCTCATCGCACGGATGAAAAGAGCATCGCGCCGGCCAGCGGGATGAAGAGCGCGCCCGCCCAGACGAATCGGCGCGAGTGCTCGATCGTCACCTGCTCCATGCTGCGCAACGAGTGCGCAGGAAAGCACACGTGGATGGTGCCCTTCACGACCTGCGCCCACCCGATGAAGGTGGTCAGCGCGGCCAAACCGCTCCATTGCGTGCCATGAAAGCCGACCATCACCGCACCGAGCGAGAGGCTCATCATCCCGTTGATCAACGCGCCGGTGGCTCCAAGCGCACGCAGGTGCGCGAAGTACTCCACCCACGCGAGCGGCCGCAGGAGATGAGAGAGGCCGATGGCGAGAAACGAGATGCCCGCCATTCGTTCAATTGCATTCTCCACGATCCCACCTCGGTGTGAGCCACTCGTTCATGCACGATTGCGCCAGCCGGTCACGGGCGCAACCGTAGTATGAACCCGGACACAGTCCGCGAGAAGAATCGCGTCGTGTGTCCGGGCGAAGTGGGATGTCAGAAGTCCCCTGACGGCTTTCGCCGTCAGGGGACTTCATGCTTGGTTGCGTGGTTCTAGACGTCCCTGCCTGGACTACGGCTTGACCGTGAGGCGCGAGGTAACCGCAACGGTGCCCGCGATACGCTTGGCCAGGTCGAGCGCGGCTGTCTGCTGCGCCGCCGTCTTCACTGAGCCTTCGAGGACCAGCGCGCCGTTCTCCTCGTCCACGTCGATGTCGAGATCCTTCAACGTGGCGTCCGCGTCGATGGCGTCTTCCACACTGTCTTCTGCATCGTCCGCGTCCACGGGACGGGTGACGCTTGCCGTAAAGGACGCAGCGACCTTCATCTGGTTGTCGACCGGCAGGCCAGCAGCCTCACGCGTGGCAACGGCCGTCGCCGCGTCCTTCAGTGCCTGGGTCGGAATTCGGCCCTTGAGCTCGATCTTGCCGTCTTCGTTGTCGGCATCGATACCGTACGCTCCGAGGGTGCTGTCGGCATCCAGTGCGCGCTCGACGCGGTCATCGACGTCTCCGACGGGTGCGGGCGGCGGCGCCATCGCGGTGGTCGTGTCGATCGCGCCCGCAGCGGAGTCAGCAGTCTTGTCGCCCCCCGCACAGGCCACGAGCAACATTGGTAGCGCAAGTGCACATGCGCGACGGACGAGTGATGATGCTTGCATCGGCGATCTCCTGGTCGGCTGGGTTGGCGTTCGCCCTGCCAACTGCACAAGACGTACCTTTGGGACCCCTCGGCCGTCAGTCGCTTCGCCCACACGTTAGCGATCGTCGCAGTCAGAGCAGACGCGACCTTACTCCGTAGCTAGTTGAACGGGTAAACGACGATGTTGCGAAAGAAGATCTCCGCACCTTCGGATTGAAACACGATCTTTCCGTCGCTTGGAAAGAGCTGAGTACCTTCGTTCACGAGCTTGCCGTTCACGTAGTGCCTGGTGGTATCCGCGCGCACCACGATCTCGATGTCGTTCCACTCGCCATGCGGCCGCTCGACGTCACCATTGGGATCGCGGTAGCCCAGCACGTCTCTCCACGCTCCTTTGCCAAAGCGAGGAATTGGTAGAGCGCGGCCTGCAGGACCAATGACGCGCTTGCCGTCGCGGCCAGTCACCGCCGCGCTGTCGGTCATCCAGAAGTCGCCAGTGGCGCCTTCTTGAATCTGAATCTCGAGCGAGCGCGGCCAGACTTTATTGGAGCCCTGAACATGATAGAGAATCCCGCTGTCGCGCGACCTGCCCGTTCGACCGCCGTAGGTGCCTTCGCCCCACTTGAACTCCGCGTGCAGGCGGTAGTCGCGAAATGACTGCTTGGTGATGAAGTACCCGAACTCCGTTCCCGAGACGTGCACGACGCCATTCTGGACACGGAAGACGCCTTCCGGATCGGCGTTGAGTCCCTTGGTTCTAAGGAACGTGTCGAACGCCGAGAGAGACGTTCCGTCGAAGAGCACGATCGGCGCTGGCCCGGGTTGGTTGACATGGCAGCCGACCAAGGTCGCCAGCATCGAACACACAGCCGAGGACCGCAGTATCGGCGCCAAGCGTGGACGGAACATTCTCGTCTCCATGGTCAACGGGTAACTGCGAGAACGGGGGAACGGAGTTATACGGGTTTCGATTGAGAGAGGCTCGTTTGTGGGTTCTTCAGAATACCGGAAAAGCGCCGTCGGCCAATTCGTGGTTCGTGCTCCAAGACACGTCGGGACAGTGACACCCAGACGGCGAACGCTGCAACACGCAGATACTGCGCACGCAGACGTCGCTGGAACTGCGTTGTTCGGTCCGAGTTCGTAACGTGCCGCGTGTCCCGCGCCGTCCCAGCGTTTTCAGCGTGCGTCGTGTCGGCGTTCTCAGCGTTTCGCCGTCGGGGTTCAAACCACGGCGGCGTCCGTTGCATCCGTCCAGATTTCGGACGCCGCGGTTCGGTCGTTTCGCGACGCCACGTAGTTCTTCCTCAAGATTCGCGTGACGCTTGCGGAATACCGTGAAGAATTTCCGTTGTTTCCAATGCTGGTGTTGGGCTGCTAGACGAAGTCCCCTGACAGCCGAGGCAATCAGGGGACTTCGCAAATGCATGCCATCTCAACACTACAACATCGGGGCGGCCGGATTTGAACCGGCGACCTCCTGCTCCCGAAGCAGGGAGCGTAAGTTCTCGCGAAATTCCTGCCAGTTCCTCTACCCTCTGCAAAATAACCACTTAGCGTATCATTGCGTTGCCTGTAGATTCCCGTAGATTGACGCCGCGTGTGCGACTGGTGTGCGACAACGCGCCTCTCACAGAGGAATCGGTGTGACACGGAAGCTGACGAAGCGGCTCCTCGATGCCCGGCCAACGCCCGAGAAGCGCATCTTTCTCTCAGATGCCGAGCTCCCCGGCTTCGTGGCTGCGATCAGCCCCGCGCGGGTCATCACGTTTTATGTCCGGTATCGCGCGAACGGCGGAGGACGACGTGCGCCATTCCGTTGGGTCACGCTGGGCCGCTTTGGCGTGCTGACGGTCGACGAAGCGAGAACAGCGGCCCGTGCAATGCTCAATCGCGTCGCTGGCGGCGAGGACCCCGCGCGAGCTCGTGCCGACCGTAAGTCGGCTCCCACACTGGCCGAGTTAGCTCCCCGCTTTCTCGAGGACGCCAAGGCCCGGAGAAAGTCCACCACGGCGCGCGAGTATAAGCGCATCCTCGAGAAGGACGTTGTGCCTGCGATCGGTAGCCGCCGCGTCGCGGACATCGGGCCGGCAGAACTCTCGCGCCTCCATGCGCGAATGAGTGACCGGCCTATCATGGCGAACCGCGTCGTTCAGATGCTCGGCGCGTTCTTCACGTGGTGCGAAGTGCAAGGCCATCGGCCGAAGCACACGAATCCCGCCCGCGACGTAGAGCGGTATCAGGAGCGCGCGCGCGAGCGTTTCCTTTCCGGCCCGGAGATCGCACGACTCGGCGAGGCGCTCGATCGAGCAGAACTGGTCGGCGTGCCACCCGCGCCCGGCCGGCGCAAGAAGCTGAAGACGGGCAAGACCGCGAAGCACCGGCCGAAGTCGTTCGACACACCGCGGCCCGCGAACCCCTTTCATCTCGCATG
>JANOIJ010000159.1:0-2458 GCA_031407575.1 Gemmatimonadaceae bacterium
GTGACTCCACGGTCTAGCGTTTTCCGACCCTCCCTCGCGCGACCCACCCCGCCCCAAAGACGATCGCGAGTCCGAACACGAGCATCGCCAACCGCTTGGGCGTACCAACCTTCGCCCATACCCGCCGCACGAGTGGCTCAGGCGGATACGGTGTAGTGACCTCCCGATAGTGCTGCGGCGTAAACCGACCCGACGACGACTCGGCGACCGTATGCACCACGACCTCCGACGCCGCCCCGCCAACGCGCACCTCGAGGAAGTTGTCGAACTGGCTCGACAACATCCGAGCGCCGAGGTTGCCACGAAGCATCCCGATCGACGGCGCGCCCTCGATCGACGTCTGGAAGTAGCGGACGCTGTCCCTCGTCATCGTCGAGAACTTCATCGGGCCGTAGTCGCCCGAGAATGCCGCGTCCACCTTGGCGGCGCTCAGCAGCGGGTGCACCTCGCGCCACCAGCTCGACGAGTCCGGCTCCCACCAGAGCAAGTGGTGCATGAACACGAACCGGTGCGCGAAGCCCGGCTTGGCCAGTTCGGTGCCCAGCCACGCCACCTGCGCGGGCTCCAGCGCGCGCGGGCGGATCACCGGCATCTTCCGCGCGTCGCTGTCCGGCGGGACATAGGCACTGGCAAGCAGCAGCAGCTGCGACCCGTTGACCGTCACCGCAGTGGGCGGCCGGCCATAGCGACGAATGTAGATGTCGCGCGTGGCGAGGTCGTTGATGTCGTGATTACCCGGCACGCGATACACCGGCACGCCGAGCGTCGCGAGTGCGGAGTCGAGATGCGTCCACTCGCGCAGCACCCACGCGGTGTCGGCCGGATTGTGCTCGATGTCGCCCCAGATCATGTCGCCCGTGAGGACGACGAACGCTGGCGTGATACGCCGCACCGCATCGAGCAGCTCGGCGAGCTTGGGGTTGGGTCCCTCGCGTCCGCCGCGCACGTGTCCCAGCACCGCGAAGCTGAACGAGCGGTCTGGCGCTGGCGTCTGCGCGGCGACCGGATGTGCCACGGGAGCAAACGCGACCCCGAGCGAAAGCAGCAGCGAGCGTGCGCGCATCAGCGGGTAGGGAAGGTGGAGAAGGGAGTTACAACGCGTCCGGGAATTGCGTGGGCGCAGCGTTCTACTTGATAGGGCCACATGGCAGCGACGCTCGTCGAATCGAGTGCCCGCCCGTATCGCTGTCATCCGCCCAGAACACGTCCTTCTGACCGCGGACACATTCGCTCGCGACGGTGAAGCCTTCATTGTTGACGTTCGGCAAGCTGGACGGCCGAGCGAAGCGACGCAACGGCAGGAATCGGCCGCGCGTTGCCGAGTGCGCGACGGTATCGATGGCCAGAATCGTCGCCGTGTTGCCGCACGTGTCGTCGCACGTCGCCCACAAGTGGCCACTGTCGCGGTCGTATTCGAGCGCCATGACCCCACCCGCATTGCCACTTGGCACCGAGGCGATACGCGTGAACCCGTTGGTCACGTGGTTCAATGCGTACACGTAAATGATTCCATTCTTTTCAAGGCCGACGAAAAACAGACCGCTGCCGTGCTCCGGGTAGTCAGCGGGACGGTACGGACGGCCCGCAGCTTCATCATGGAACTGCGCAGCGACGAGTACGCTGTCCGGAATCCACGTGATGGACTCGAGCCCAAGATTGGCGTCCACGGGCGGCAGGTCGCGCGTCAACTGCCACTCGTTCGTGGCGCGCAGGGATGGAGCGGTCCCTGTCGGCACAAATCGCAGGACGCTGTTCCGGCTGACCGTGTTGGCATCGTTGTTTCGCTCCGTGGCGAGATAGATGCTCGCGGTCGCACCGGCGCCGACGACCGTCAACCCTTCGGCGTCGACGTTGCCGGCGTCGTCTGGAAAACGGAGACGCTTTCCCGTTGCCCAGCGGGATGTCGTATCCGGAACCCACACGTCGCCGCGCTGGCGCAGCAGATACAGCGTGCCGGGTCCGTTCTGCACCGCCCACATCGCCGGCGCGCCGCCTGTGCTGTCGCGCACATGGGCCAGCCCGCTCAGGTTGGTGTGGAACACCGACGTGTCATCGACCGCGGTAACGTCGGTGCTCCCGGGCCACGGAGCATCTGCGGAGCCTGCACCGGCGGCAACACTCGATCCGGCATGCTCGGCTCCTCCCCTGTTCCGCCAGCCCAGCCAACCAACGACGAGGACGACCAGCAGCATCGTGAGTCCGAGCTGCAGCGTCCGGTCGGTTCGCGGCTGATTCGGCAATGCACACTCTCGCAGGGATGGGTGGAGCGTCGACGCGAAGCAACGCGTGACGCGAGACCGTCGACACTCGTCGAAGTATGACGCACGTAAGTGCTGGCGTGGCACGGGGTCCTACGGCTACGTTCACGATCCTACCCGCGCGCGACCGTTCCCGAGACATCCGCTTCGCCCATGCAGACTGCCGCGCTTGCTCGCGGGTCTCACCAGACGTTGAATCG
>JANOIJ010000162.1:0-12170 GCA_031407575.1 Gemmatimonadaceae bacterium
TGCTCACGACCCGCACGCTGTACGATGCCACGCGCTTCACCCCCGCTGGCGCGGCACCACCCGCGCCCACCGCGTAAGAACACCACCTTAAAAACCACCCTTGATAAATGGTGGGGAGTCTTCGCTGCGCTCAGGATGACAAAGTTCACGGGCGCGCGACGAACACCGGTTGCACCCACGCAACGTCGCCCGACGAGTCGATCACACGGGCGCGGACGTAGCTCACGTCGCCTGCGAGGTGATACACGGCAGGGTTGGCGCCGGTGCGTGCCAGCACCCTGCCTTTGTCGCCGACGAATTCCGTGGTGTACTTGAAGTTGCCGCGCCGATGGATGTGCACCGCCATTGCTGCGTCGGTGACGACCAGTGAATCGAGCTCGGGACCGCTACTCGCATAGAAACGGCCCGACTCCATGGCACGCATGATCTCGCCGGCGTCGAGTCGCTGGGTGCGCACGACGATCCAGCCGCGACCCGGGTTGGCGTTGAGGGGTGAGAACTCGCCCGTGAACGTGTGCGCGTCGTCCACGGCGATTCCGTACATCCGCTTGCCGAGCGAAAGGAGGTGATCCCAGACGGACTCCATGCCGGGCGAGTCGCCGCCGCCCGCGTTGTGAACGAGCGGATGACCGTTGTGGATCTCGATCAGCTTGTCGCGCTCCACGCGCGCGAGCACCGACTGCGTAATGGCCCATCCGAAGTTGGGATGATTGATGTGCGGCACGCCCGTGGCCTCGCGAATCGCGTCGACGTTCTTCTGCACCGTGCCGAGGAGCGTGCTGTCGGTGCGAGGCACGATGACACGATCGATGTTGAGGCCGTTGATGTGGACCGGCTTCCTCTCGAACGCGCTCGTCACCTCCTCGCCAGGAATCAAGAGGAACGCCGAGTCCGTCATCTGCGCGAATCGCGCGGGATTGACGAAGACGTTGTGATCGGACAGGACGAGGAAGTTGTAGCCGTGGTTCTTGTACCAGTTGATGACGACTTCCGGCGGCGAATCCCCGTCGCTCTCGAGCGTGTGGGTGTGGGTGTTGCCCTTGAACCAACGGCCGGAGCGGAAGTCGACGGTCTCGAACCGGGCCGTGCCGCGCGAGCTGCCGGCCGACGAGCCGCCGCCGGCGACACCGCCACAGGTGGCACACAGGACGAGCAACGCCGGCACGAATGTGGTGAAGCGCATGTGGTCAGCGTCTCCGTCGTGAGATGCGTCGGCCACCGGCTCGCTCGGACGCAATGACGTCGGCGCGCGCGGGGCCATCGAGCGACTGCGGTTCGGCCAACCACTGCGCCTGGCGTGCAATGAGCTTCTCGCGCAGCGCCTGCGGCTCGCGGACGCCCGCACGAATCGCTGCATCGCGCCACACGAGCCATGCGCGCTGCATGTCGTCATAGATCGCGGCTTCGGCGGATCCCATCCTGTCGCCCAGCCCCGTGAGGTCCGGCGGTTCTGGCAGCAAGACACGCGCGGTAAGATCCTCCATCAGCTCAGCCGTCCAGAAGAACTCGACATCCTCATCCGCGAAGCGGTCCGGACGCGAATCCCACCGTTCGTCGAGCGCGAACTTGTCGCCGAGGATGGCGGCGGCCCACGGGTAGCGCAGGTCTTCGCTGGCCGAGAGGTAGGCAAAGAAGCGCTTGAGCGATTGGCGCATGGCGTGACCATGCGACTTGGCGCCAATCGTCCTGCGCGGCATGAGGTCGTAGAGGAAGATGCGCAGGTCGACTTCGCTGAGCGCGGTGAGGGTGACGCGCTGCTCGAACCGTATCACCTCGATGAAGTGTGCGACGTTGTTCTCGTCCTGCGTGTTGCGTTTCTCATTCGTGCCGATCGCGCGCGCTGCGGCCACGAAACGTGCGAGAAGGTCCGCGTCGGACGTGTCGGTCGTATTGGCGCGCCCGCCCTCGGGCAGTGATGGCGAGAGCAGCGCCGGAACCTCCCACAGTGACACGTTCCGCATCGGCTCGGGGAACTCGACCACGGTGCCGGAGCTTTCGTCCGTCCACGATACTCCCACGGGACCGGCGCCAGCATTCGTCTCGGTGTCGATTCGGCCGGCGAATCGCGCGACGACCTCGAGCGCCAGCGTGAGGTCGCGCACCTGCGATTCCGAAATGCCACCGCCGATGGTGTTGATCGTCCACAGCACCGGGTACGCGGACGGACCGGCGATTGGCCATCCGGCGTCAGCGGCTTCGCGTCGCATGGACTTGGGGAGGTCGGCGCGGAAGTCGAAGGTGAGCGACAGCACCACTGACAGTTGCTGCGCGAAGTTCGCACCGTCCGGCGTTTCGAGCAGGTTCAACATGTCCTCGATGCTCTCGTAGAGCGCAACGCCGAATGTCTCCCCAGCCGCGCCCATCACGCACGCGTACCAGCGCGTGCCGGCCGGCATGGTGAGGCTCAGCGTGTCGACGTCCGCGAGCAACTCCCACGGCTTGGACCGATAGAATGTCGCCGCGGCGGCGTGGAGTGCGTGGACCTGCTCGTCCGGCAGCGCCCAGCCGGCCCACATCTGCGGGCAGGAGACAGCCTGGATGGGCGCCCGGCTGCCGGCGAGGTGCTGCCGGAGGCCCGCCGCGAAGTCGTCCAGCATGGGCAGCGGCCGAAGCGCTCCGACGGCGACGACGCCATGCGGCTGCAACAAGGGCGCGAGGCATTCCGCGACTTCGGCATGACGGACGAAGACCGCAGACGGCGGGGCGCCACCGCGCGCCAACTGCGTGGTGATGGCGTCGGCGAGGAGCGCCGCGACACCGGCTGCGTCAGAGGGCGGACGCGCGATGAGGTCCGAGTGCAGCACGAGTCCTTCTGCGGCGAGAATGACCGCCGCGGCGCGTCCCGTGGGATCGGTGTTCGCCGGAACCGGCGTGACATCGACCTCCCACGGCACGGGGCGCGCGATGGCCTCGAGGATGTTGGCCTGCATCTCCGTCATCGTGTCGTGACCGAGAAGCCGCAGCGTCGGCGCGTCGGCGGCGTCGCTCCGCGCGTGGCAGGTCTTGTATTTCTTCCCCGAGCCGCAGGGGCATGGGTCGTTGCGGCCTGGCTTCATTCTATCGGTACGCTGAGCGTGGGGTCGGATGACGATGATGGATTGTGGCGAATCGGCGTGATTTTGGCCACTGATGCGGTTTGCGCTGCAGGTCCGATTGTCAATGCTCGCATCGTATTACCATATCAGCACTGCGTCGCCGTTCGTGTCAGCCGATCGACCACCCTACAAACGGCTCCACTATCGATCACCCGCCTTGACTCCGTCACTGTCGTATCGCCTCGGCCTTGCCGTCGTGCATGGCGTCGCCGCGCACGACGCGCCGCCCTGGCTCGTGCACGATCCGCGGCTCGACGCACTCGTCGCGCCCGGTCATCGCATGGCCGACCTCCGCGCATGGGCGAGGGAGCATGACGTCGCCGAGATCCAATCGGCGCCGGACGCGGTAGACGCGCCGCTACTCGACCCGCGCACGCCGCGCGCGTACCAGCGCGATGCCGTAGACCGGTGGAAGGCCGCCGGCGGGCGTGGCTCCGTCGTCCTCCCGACTGGCGCGGGGAAGACGCTCGTCGCGCTCATGGCCATTCACGAGATGCGCGGCGGCGCATGCATCGTGGCCCCGACCCGGGCGCTCGTCGCGCAATGGTTCACCCAGCTCGCCGATGCATTCGGCAGCGAACGAGTCGGCGCATGGTACGGCGACGAGAAGGACGTACGTTCGCTCACCGTCACCACGTACCATTCTGCATTCACGCTCCTGGAGCGATGGGGCGAGCAGTTCCCCTTGCTCGTGCTCGACGAGGCACATCACCTCGCTGACACCGCCGGCGGCGACGCACGCGCATGGCACGATCACTTGCGCATCGCGCCCTCACCTTTTCGGCTCGCGCTCACCGCCACGTATCCGGACAACAAGGACGCCGAGCTGCGCCGACTCGTTGGTCCCGTCGTCTACCGCAAGCTCATCGGCGAGATGACCGACGCCGAGCTCGCGCGCTTTGCGTTGGCTCGGCGCTACGTTCGCCTCACGAGCGACGAGGAGGAGCGGTATTCGATCCTGACCGACCGCTACGAGACGCACATGACGCGCGGGAAGTATCGCGACCGCGGAGCCACCGCAGCCGACGCGTGGCGCATGTTCGCGGCACGCGCGCGTCGCTCACCCGAGGCGCGTCGCGCGCTGCGTGCGTTCCACGAACGCGAGCGACTCGTGCGCATGGCGGACGGCAAGCTCGCGGAAGCCGAGCGGATCCTCCGCGCGCATCCCGCGGAGCAGGCGGTGATCTTCTGCGGTGGAACCGACGCGGCGCTTGCTGTCTCGCGAGCGCTGGCCATTCCGATGATCACCGCGTCGACGCCCGCGTCAGAACGGCACGCGTTGCTCGGGAAGATCGCGAACGGCGAAATCCGCGCGGTGGCGAGCGTGAAGGTGCTCGACGAAGGGTGGGACGTCCCGCAAGCCAAGCTGGGCATCGTGCTCGGCGACTCCACCCGCGGGGGTACGCGGCAACACGCGCAGCGGCTCGGCAGGCTGCTTCGCCGGCAAGGCGATGCGGTCGCATCGATGTACGAGATTGTCGCGGCGGGGACGTACGAGTTCTTCGCGTCGCAAAAGCGTGGTGCCGGCGTCCGCCGAGTGTCCGAGGGGCAACTCGGGTTTGGGATGTAGATGCTGAATCGGTCGCATGTCGAGCCCTTCCTCACGGTCAGCGGTGGCCGACTCGAGCTTGCCTATCTCGCGGATGCTGGCGGGCGCGTGGTCCCGTTTCTCGACCGGCTCTGTCGCCTCGTGACGCGACTGGAAGGGTGGCCGCACGCACGGGTCGTTGAAGCGTTGCGCCGGCAGGAGCGACACGTGCGCGATGCCGCGCGACTGGCTGGCCTGGCGAAAGCGTTGCTCGACGCGTGCGAGTTTCGCGCGCCCGAAGGCGCCGAATTTGCCGAGTCGATTCGCACGGCGGCGTTCGGCGCGCGTGGGCGACGTTGGCCTCCCGTGCCGGGCGATCGCGCGATCCCCTACGAAGAGAGCGGCGCCCAGCTTGGACGCTCGGCGGCAGAGGTCGAGCGGCTGTTGTACGCAGATTCACCGGGCGCGCGCATCCTGGCGCGCGCGCCGCAACTCGACGGGAGGGCGCTGCTCGCGCTGTACAATCTCGAGCTTGCCCGCGCCGTGTTGCTGGACGCCGAGCGAGTGCGGCTGACCGCGCGTGGTGGATGGCGGGGCATTTTCAGGGCGGTCAAGAGCGCACGGCTCATGCACGTTGTGACGCGTCGAGGTCGCTCGTACGAGGTGGAGCTCACGGGACCTGCGGCGGCGTTCGTCGTGCGTCCGGCGCGGTATGGCGCGCGGTTGGCGCGCGTGATCCCCGCGCTCGCACGTGCGCCGCGCTGGCGACTCGACGCCGACATTCGTCGTGATGGCCACGTCGTCTCCTTCAGCGCACGAGGCAGCCCGCGCGCGGACTCAGCGGACGCGCCGGTTGGTCCGGAGACGCGACGTGCGCGCTACGACTCCGAGTGGGAGCGCTCGCTCGCGAGCGATTTTCGCAGACGTTTCGGCGCAGAGCGCGGCGCGTGGCAATTGCTGCGCGAGACGACACCGGTGGCAATGGGGAGCGAGCTGTTCCTGCCCGACTTCACGCTGCGCCACGCTGACGGACGCGAGGCGCTGGTGGAGATCGTCGGGTTCTGGACGCCGGAGTATCTCGAGGAGAAGGCACGCAAGGTGTCAGCGGCGGGGCTGGATCACCTCGTGCTCGTACTGTACCGGGGGTTGGCGGTCGGCGCGGCGCGCGATGCGCTTACGGAGGCGGTCGGGGACGCGCGCGTGGTGTGGTTTACCAACACGCCGAAGGCAGCGGAGGTGATGATTGCCGCGGAGCGTTGCGCGCGCTGAAGTTGCCACGGGGCTCCATAGTTGCACAGCAGCCGCCACATGCAGACCTCCTCGCCTTACTTCTTCCTTGCCTACGCGAGCAGCTCGGTGCGGGAGTTCACTCCGCAGGAGCTCGTTGACATCCTGACGGTCAGTCGCGCGAACAACACACGCGTCGACGTCACGGGAATGCTTCTGTATCGGGGCGGCAGCATCCTCCAGGCACTGGAGGGCAGCGAGGCGCGCGTGCACGAGACCATGCAGCGCATATCGCTGGACGGGCGACATCGATCGATCATGCACCTGTACGAGGGCCGGCACGAGGAGCGTCTCTTCGCCGAATGGAGCATGGCCTTCGAGGACCTGAGCGCAGCCGATGCGTCGGACCATCCCGGGCTCAGCCGATATCTCGCGTCAGGGAGCGCGAAGGACATCGGGATCGAGCATTCGGATCACGACGTGTTCGAGTTCTTCCGGTCGTTTCGAGAGCACATGCGGTAGCGGGCCGGCAACGCGCACGGCCGTAGCGCGAGGCGCTACTCCCCCATCTCCAGCCGCTCGAACCGCGGATGCTCGAAGATGGGTGCCTGCACCGCATGCGCCGGCCCCATGGCGTCCGACAGCGCGCCGGCAAACGACGCGATGATGCGATTCATCGCACGCACTTCCTCGATCAGCCGCTCCGCGCTCCGCGTCTCCCAGTAGTGCGTCTCGTCGCGCACGATGACGTCGATGCCAAGCGCAATGGCGTGATCCAGCAGCGCCACGAGTGACGTGTGGCAGGCGACGAGGTGATCGTCGCCCTGCACGGCGGCGTACTGAGTCTTGCACGCGCAATACCAGAACCACTCGCGCGGTACGCCATCGCCGTCCGCTCGACGCAGTAATCCGAACGTTGCGGGCTCGCTCCCGGCGCCGGGATGCGCGAGGAACCCACGGGCACTCGATGCGTCGCCGGTGAGCCGATCCTCCCCATCGAACGGGGTGACCAGCAGTCCGGCCCACATGACGAGCCACGCCACCGCACCCTCATGCTTCGCGTGTCCAGCAGGTGCACCGCTGACACCTCGGCAAAGGGCAGCTCGCGCGCGCGTGCGCGCAACGCGCCGAGCAGCTGGTCGACGTGCTGAGCTGATGTGCTGCCGGGAAGACGAAGCTCGAAGTTGAGATGCAGACCCATTTGGCAACCGTCAGGCGAGAGAGGATTGTCGAGTTTGCCTGATCGCGCAGCGGCCGGACAAGCGCGGAATCACGCGCACCGAAGCGAAATCGCGCCGTTACGATCACTCGGTAGCGGGGCTATGTTCGCCGACCTCCCGTTCCTCCTGACGTACCGCTCGCCGACTCGGCAAACATGTCCCGTATCGTCCTCGCCGCCGCACTGCTGGCCACCGCCGCCCACTCCGCAAGTTCGCAAACCCGCATGCTCCGCTCCCCCAGCGTGAGCAAGACGCACATCGCCTTCACTCACGCCGGCAACGTCTGGATCGTGGAACGCGCCGGCGGCGCCGCTCGACGGCTGACGTCCTTCCAGGGCGAAGCCAGCAACCCCAAGCTGAGCCCCGACGGCAGCACGCTGGCATTCTCGGCCCAGTATGCGGGCAACGTCGACGTCTATGTTCTGCCTGTTGACGGCGGCGAGCCCAAACGACTCACCTTCCACCCCGGCGCCGACCAGACCCAGGGCTGGACCCCCGACGGGCGCGAGATCGTCTTCGCGAGTGGGCGCGCGACCAATGCACCCGGCAACGTCCCTCGCTTCTATCTGGTGTCGGCCATCGGTGGACCAGAAAGGCCGATGCCCATGCCGCGCGCCTACCAGGGCAAGATCAGCCCCGACGGCAAGCGCGTCGCGTACCGCATGAACAGCTCGTGGGATGAAGAACGCCGCAACTATCGCGGCGGACAGAATCGTCCGATCTGGATCGAGGACCTCGCGACGCATGACGTCATCACGACGCCATGGCAGGACAGCAAGGAGATGGACCCCGCCTGGATTGGCGAGACGGTCTACTTCCTGAGCGATCGCGACGGCGTCTCCAACGTGTTCTCCTACGACACGAAGACGAAAGCGCTGAAGCAGCAGACGCAGTTCAAGGACTTCGACGTCAAGACACTCGACGCCTCCACGTCGGCCAACGCCGTCGTGTTCGAGCAGGGCGGCGTCATCCACGAGCTCGACCCCGCGACCGGGCGCGAGCGCACCGTCAACATCACGGCGAACGGCGACTTCCCATGGATGATGGCCCAATGGAAAGACGTCACCGCTCGCGTCACGAACATTTCGCTCTCGGCCACGGGTAAGCGCGCGGCCGTTGAAGCACGCGGCGAGATCTTCACCATCCCCGCCGAAAAGGGCGACGCGCGCAACCTCACCAACTCGAGCACCGCTGCGGATCGCAATCCATCCTGGTCGCCCGATGGCAAGTGGATCTCCTGGTTCAGCGACGCGGGCGGCGAGTACAAGCTGATCCTCGCGAGTCAGGACGGCTCGACCAAGCGCGAGATCGCGCTGGCGGAACCGAGCTACTATTACACGCCGCAGTGGAGTCCCGACGCGAAGCGCATCCTGTTTCACGACACGCATCTTCGCGTCTGGGTCGTCGACGTCGCGTCCGGCAAGGCGACGCACGTCGACACCGATCAATACATGATGCCGGACCGCTCACTCAATCCGCGCTTCTCACCTGACGGCCGCTGGATCGCGTATTCACGTCGCCTGCCGTCGATGTTCCGCGCGATTTTCGCGTACAATGTCGAAACCGGCACGAAGCATCAGCTGACCGACGGCCTCGCCGACGCGACGAGTCCAGCGTGGGACGCGAGCGGCAAGTACCTCTGGTTCCTGGCCAGCACCAACTTCGGGCCGAACAGCGGCTGGCTCGACATGTCGAGCTACGATCACCCGCCAACGCGCGCGCTCTACCTCACCGTCCTGAAGAAAGGCGAGCCGAGCCCGCTGCTGCCCGAGAGCGACGAGGAGCGTGACGCTGCGGCCGCCGCGCCGGTTCCGTCGCCGGGTCCAATTCGCGCCGACACCGCACGCACTGCCGTCGCCGCCGCGAACACCACTTCCGACAGCATGCGCACCTCGCGCGCAACTCGGCCCACCGTCGCCATCGACTTCGACGGCCTTGCACAGCGCACCATCGCCGTGCCCGGCATCGCGCAACGCGAGTACGCGGGACTCGAGGCCGGCCCCGCGGGCACGATGTTCTGGACGGAGAACACGCCGCTCACCGGCACCGGTGAAGCGCAGGGCCCGCGCGGTGGCGTGCTGCATCGCTACATGCTCAAGGATCGCCGAGCGGCGGCGTTTGCGAACAACGTCACCGACTTTACGGTGAGTGCGGACGCCAAGAAGTTGCTCTATCGCATCCCCGGTGCGCAGGGCGGGCTCTATCTCGTGGACACCGACAAGACGCCGCCGGCGGCGGGCACTGGACGTCTCGCCGTCCAGCTTCGCGCGCACGTGGACGTGCGTGCGGAGTTCAAGCAGATGTTCGATGAGGGCTGGCGCGTGCAGCGCGACTATCTCTACGTGAAGAACCTGCACGGCACCGACTGGCCGAAGATGAAGCAGATGTACGGCGCATTGCTGCCGAGCGTGAATCATCGCGCGGATCTCAACTACCTGCTAGACATGATGGGCGCCGAGATCGCCATCGGTCATTCGTACGTCCGTGGTGGCGACATCCCCGAAGTCGCCCCGACGACCGCCGGCCTACTCGGCGCCGACTTCACGGTGGAGAATGGACGCTATCGCATCGCGAAGATCTATGACGCGGAGTCGTGGAATCCCGAGTTGCGCGCGCCGCTTGCTGCGCCTGGCGTCGACGTCAACGCGGGCGACTACCTGGTCGCCGTGAACGGCGTGGAGCTGAGCGGAACGGACAACGTCTATCGCCTGCTCGACGGCACGGCGAACCGGCAGACTGTGATAACCGTCAACTCGCGGCCGACCAATGAAGGGGCGCGCCGAGTGACCGTTGTGCCCGTCCCCAACGAAGCCGGTTTACGAACCAGAGCGTGGGTCGAGCGCAATCGTCGCGTCGTCGATTCGCTGAGCGACGGCAAGCTCGCGTACGTGCACGTGCCCAACACGGGCCAGCCCGGCTACACGAGCATGAACCGCTACTACTTCGCGCAGCAGCACAAGCAGGGCGCCATCATCGACGAGCGCTACAACGGCGGCGGCTCGGCGGCTGATTACATCATCGACCTCCTGCAACGCGACTTCGACGGGTACTTCAACAATCCCGTCGGCGAGCGGTATCCGTTCACGTCGCCCGCCGCTGGGATCTGGGGCCCGAAGGTGATGATCATCAATGAAATGGCCGGCTCTGGCGGCGATCTCATGCCGTTCATGTTCCAGTCGCGGAAGATCGGCCCACTCGTTGGCAAGCGGACATGGGGTGGGCTCGTCGGCACGTGGGACACGCCACCGTTCGTCGACGGCGGCGCGATGATCGCGCCACGCGGCGGCTTCTTCAATCGTCAGGGCAAGTGGGACGTCGAGAATGTCGGCGCGGCGCCGGACATCGACGTCGAGAACTGGCCGAAGGACGTGATAGCGGGGCGGGATCCACAACTCGAGCGCGCGGTGACGGAAGCGATGCGGCTCATGACGGCAAAGAAGGTGGATCGCGCGACGAAAGAGCCACCGGGGCCGGAGTGGGGCAAGCGAAAGCCATAGGCACAGCCGAGCAGCCCTCGGCTACAGCAAGAATACCGGGATATCCATTTGCTGTGCTGCGGAGCGCATGCGGACGTCGTAGGTGGCGAGCGTCAGGTCCTGCCCCTGCCCGCGAAGGAACTCCAGCGATGCGAGATGCAGCGCGTCGAGCGTGCGGATTGGTGTCGGAAAGGGCTCGAGCGCGCGTGCGAGCACCGGCGGCGCCAGTTCAAGGAACGCGACTCTCTGGAGAAGCTCTCGGGCAAGATCACCATGAGTTGTCGCGTGTCCGCGCGCATGGAGCCGATTCCATGTCTCGTACTCGAGCAGGCGGCTGCTGACGAGGGTTTCGTCCCAGAGACTGGACGGTGGAATGCGATCCTCCGAGAGCAGCTGCGCGAGCGCGACAGACGTATCCAGGTAGATCACCTGTCCTCGCGACTGGCATCGAGGTCTCCGAGCACTTCCGCCAGAGTGCCGACCGGCGCTCTGCCCGGCGGACCCTCCCGGACCATCATTGGCGCCGAGAGCCAACCTCGACGCATCGCCTCAGCGAGAACCGCATCAGAGGTAAGCGGGCCCCTTCCCTGCGGGGGACGCAACTCGGCGACGACTCTGTCCCGGTCGGTCACGAGGACCGTCTCCCCGCTGCTGACCAAGCGGATGTACTCACTGAGCCGATCCTTCAATAGCTTCAACCCGACTGTGCGCATGGATTAAGGTAGCCACTAGTAGCTACTTCGCCAATTCCCGACGCCGGAGTTCGAGCGTACCAGCGTCGTCACTTCTTGCTCTCGGCAGATCTCGGATGCTTCAGGTCACAGAACGCGGCCTTTTTTGTCCCGCCGCCGACATTTACATCGACCCGTGGCTCCCCGTGGACCGCGCCGTCATCACCCACGCGCACGGCGACCATGCTCGCTGGGGCAGCCACCACTACCTGGCGTCCCGCGAGGGCGCTCGCGTCCTGCGCACGCGCTTGGGCCCTGACGCCTCCATCGAGCTACTGGACTACCACGAAACCCGCCGCATCAACGACGTCCAGATCTCCCTCATTCCCGCCGGCCACATACTCGGCTCCGCTCAAGTTCGGCTCGAGCTCAAAGGCGAGGTCTGGGTCGTCTCGGGCGACTACAAGACCGAGCCCGATCCCACCTGCACACCGTTCGAGCCCGTCCGATGCCACACGTTCATTACCGAGTCCACCTTCGGCCTGCCCATCTATAGATGGTGCGCCCAGGAGGAGACCTTCGCCGAGATCCGCGCGTGGTGGCTGGACAACAAGGCCAACAACCGGGCCTCCCTCGTCTACGCCTACGCGCTCGGCAAAGCCCAGCGCATTTTGGCCGGAGTAGTCAACGCAGAGATCGGACCGGTGTACACGCATGGCGCGGTGGAGCGACTCACCGCCGATTATCGCGAGAGCGGAATCGAATTGCATCCGACGACAGCAGTCGCGTCGCTGCCTAAAGGGACCGACTACGCTGGCTCGCTGATCATCGCGCCGCCGTCAGCGACCGGGTCGACGTGGCTGCGCCGATTCGGCGACATGTCCACTGCATTCGCATCGGGATGGATGCAGGTGCGCGGTGCGCGACGTCGCCGTTCGCTCGATCGCGGGTTC
>JANOIJ010000163.1:0-3880 GCA_031407575.1 Gemmatimonadaceae bacterium
GATCACATCGGCGGCATGCAGGAGTTCGTGAAGCGAATCCCGGTCGCGCACTTCGTGGACCACGGTCCGAATGCAGAACCCCGTGAGCAGTTGCAGGGCTTCCAGGCTGCGTACGCCGAGTTGTATGCGAATGCGAAGCACACGGTGGTGAAGCCGGGAGACCGGGTGCCGTTGAGAGACGTGGATTGGCGCATCGTGTCATCGGCCGCGCAGGCGATCAAGACGCCGCTGACCGGTGCCGGACAGGCCAATGCGGCCGTGTGCGCGGAGTTCCAGCGACGGCCCGACCCGGCAAACCCGGACGACAATGCGCACTCCGTGGGCAGCGTGATCACCTTTGGCCGATTCCGCGCCATCGATCTGGGCGACCTTCTCTGGAACAACGAGTTCGACCTCGTCTGTCCGCGCAATCAGATCGGAACGGTCGACCTCTACCTCGTGACGCACCACGGTTTGGATCAGTCGGGCTCGCCGGCACTCGTGCATTCCGTGCAGCCGCGCGTGGCGATCATGCAGAACGGCACGCGCAAGGGCGGTGCGCCCAACGCGTTCCAGACGATTCGCCGTTCCCCTGGGCTCGAAGACATCTGGACGCTGCACTGGTCGTATGCCGGCGGGATCGAGCACAACAGCGCCGGCGTCTTCATCGCGAACATCGACTCCGTCGCGCAGGTCGCCAACGTCCTGACCGCGCCGCCGCGCGGCGGCGGGCCGGGCATACCCGCCCACACGCCGGCCCATTGGATCAAGGTCTCCGCACGCACGGACGGATCGTTCACCGTCACCAACACCCGCAATGGCTTCAGCAAGACATACCTGAAGCGATGAGCGGCGGTCATTTTGCGCACGTGTGTTGACGGCGGCTATGCCGCAGATCGACCCTGGCAGCCGCTCGGCGGCGATTCGTGCCGCTCGTCGGCAGCCGATAGGTGTTGTCGCGGGGCGGCAGTATCGTGACGTCCGGTTCAACGAACCAGACGTCCAGTCCCCGCCTCGTCGCGCACACCATGATCAGACTGCCAATCCATCCCGCACGAATCGTCCTCATCGTCTGCCTGCTGCTCGCGGCAGGGAGAGCAACCGCGCACGCGCAGCGCAGCAGCCTCACGCTCGGCGCAGAGAAGCGTCGATATATCGTCTACGTTCCCAAGTCCTATGCGGCGAATCCGCAGCGGGAGTATGCGCTGGTCCTGAACTTCCATGGCGGTGGCATGACCATGGCTGAGCAGATGCTCTATACGCAGATGAACCACACAGCCGATCGCCACGATTTCATCGTGGTCTATCCTCAGGGAATCGGGCAGGACTGGAACGTCGGATTCGACACCTCGTACCAAGAAGGGACGGACGACGTTGGGTTCACGGATGCACTACTGGACCGGCTGAAGAAGGACTATCGAGTCGACGTCCGGCGGGTGTACGCCACCGGGCTATCACGCGGTGGGTTCTTCTGTCACCGCTTGGCCGCAGAGATGTCGCACCGGTTCGCGGCGATCGCCGCCGTTGGCGCGACACTGCCGAATCCAGTCGAGGCGCAGAACACGCCCAGGGGCGCACGATTCCCGATCGGGGTAATGCTCGTGCACGGAACGGCCGACCTGGTGGTGACGTACGGCGGCAAGGAAGGCAGCTATTTTTCGGGAACAGGCTCCTACAGCTATTGGAAGAACCGCAACGGCCTCACGGGCACGAGCGAGACCACTCGGCGCATCGATCGCGACACCGGCGACAGCACGGCCGTCACCGTCCTCGAAGCGACGGGCAGCACGCATGCGGTGACATTGGTGACCATCCACGATGGCGGGCACACCTGGGCGGGCGCCGATCCCTTCAACGTCGGCTTGCCGATCGGCCTCACATCGCGGGATGTCGACCTGAACGAAGTGATATGGCGCTTCTTCGTGGAGCACCGTCGTTAAGCCAGTCTTCGCCGGTTTGAGCCCGTTCATGCCTTTCCATCCCGGTCCGGATGTTGAGCCCCGGCCCCGCAGTCCCACAGGGTTCTGGCCGCTACAGGTTGGGGGCTGGCTGGCGTTCGCCGCTGCCATGTCGCTGGGCCGCGTGGGAGAGTTCACGCCGCCGGTCATCCTCCTGGTGGAGTGGCCATTCGCCGTACTCGGCTTCATCACGACCCTCATTTTGCATCGGGTGTTCGTTCGGCTGCAGCCGGGAACGGAGTCGTCGGTGCGGGTGCTGTCCCTCATCGCGCTCATCTCGTACCTGGGCGGCATGCTGTGGACGGCGTCGTTCCACACCTACCTGCACCAGGTCGCCGTCCACGTCATCCCGATGGTCAGTCCCGAGAGCCCGATTCCGTTCCGGCGCGGCCCGCTGCTCGACAACACCGTGTACAACACGATGACGCTGCTTGCATGGAGCACGCTCTACGTGGGATTGACCTACCGGGACGCGTTGTTCGAGCAGCAGGCACGTGCGCTGCGCGCGGTGGCAGAGGCCCGCGACGCGCAGCTGCAGATGCTGGCATACCAGCTCAATCCGCACTTCCTCTTCAACACGCTGAACTCCCTGCGGGCCATGATCGATGAAGACCGCGACCGGGCCCGGCGCATGGTCACGGAGCTTGCGCGTTTTCTCCGGTATGCCCTGGTCGAACGTCCTCTCCATGTCGCCCGTCTCTCGGAAGAGGTCGAGGCCCTGAGCGGCTACCTGTCGATCGAGTCGATCCGATTCGAGGATCGGCTCGACGTACGCATGAACGTGGAGCCCGCGGCGATGGATTGCCTGGTACCCGCCTTTCTCCTCAACCCGCTCGTCGAGAACGCGCTCAAGCATGGCGTACCCGCCGCCGAGGGCGGCCCGCTCCGGGTGAGCATCGACGCGCGGATCGACCCGCAGGGGACGCTCTCGATCATCGTTGAGAACTCGGGACTGCTCAGTCCGGGCCCAGGTCCGAGTGCGTCAGTCGTGAAAGATGATGACGCCACGCTTTCCGGCGGCGGCGGGATCGGTCTTCGCAACGTACGTACGAGATTGGATCACCATTTCCCCAACCGGCATCGCCTGACCATTGAGCAGCACGGTCAGCAGGTCCGAGTTGCGCTGGAGATCCCGGCCATGCGCAGCGAGCGCGAGCTACGGATTACCGGCTTCGACGAATTGCGCCAGGGGAGGTGACGTGCGCCCACGGAAAGCGGTGATCGTGGACGACGAGCGGCTCGCTCGGAAGGAGCTCCGAACGCTCCTCAAGGAAGCTCACGCAGAGGAAGTGCATGTCGTGGGTGAGGCGGCTTCGCTGCAGGAGGCGGCGCGGATCATTCAGGCAACCGATGCAGACCTGGTGTTTCTCGACATCACCCTGGGGAGGGAGACCGGCTTCGACCTGGTTCCGGCGATAGGCACCGATGTCGAGATCGTGTTCGTCACCGCGCACGACAGCTTTGCGCTGCGTGCGTTCGAGATCAACGCGCTGGACTATCTCCTCAAGCCGGTGGATCCCGAGCGCCTTGCACTCACGATCCAGCGCCTGGGGCCCGAGCAGCAGCCGGATGTGGATGACTCACGGACGCTCTCCTACGACGATCGTCTGTTCCTCCGCCTCAACGATCGCCGGTCGTTCATGCGGATCGCGGATGTCATCGCGATCGAGGCGGCCGGTGATGATTCAATGCTCCACCTGGTGGCGCAACCGTCGCCCGCTCGCACTTCCAGGTCCCTGCGCGAGTGGGACGCTCGGCTTCCGGAACGCTACTTCATCCGCATTCATCGCTCGACCATCATCAACCTCGACCATGTGGTTCGGGTGGAGGAATGGTCCCATTCCAGTTTTCTCGTGTACATGCGGGATCTGGCCAAGCCGCTCCCGATGAGCCGGCGCTACGGCGCGCGCGTTCGCAGTCGGCTGGGGTGATTCCCCGATGAA
>JANOIJ010000107.1:0-27266 GCA_031407575.1 Gemmatimonadaceae bacterium
CCGGCGCCGCGAAGGGCGCGATCAAGGTCATCACGCTTCCGTATCCGCGCGCCGTCACCATGCAGGGCGAGCGACTACCCGCCAGCTACGCGAACTTCTACATCGCGAATGGCGTCGTGCTCGTGCCCACGTTCAACGATCCCAATGATCGCGTGGCGCTCAACACGATCGCCGCGCACATGCCGGATCGCCACGTGGTCGGCGTGCATGCGGTGGACCTGGTGTGGGGCATGGGGACGCTGCACTGCCTGACCCAGCAGCAGCCCCGCGCCCGCTGAGGCGGGTGCAATCCTTGCTCTGTCTCGCCGCATGAAAATCACCCTGCTGTCCGACGACGCGATTCGTCTCGAGCCCCTGCCGGGCGCCTTGACGGTCGAGGCATCAAGCGCGGAGACGCAGTATTCGCCGTTCCACATGCTGGCGAGTGGCCTGGCGACGTGCACGTTCTCCGTGCTCCACTCATGGGCGACGCACAAGAAGATCTCATGGACGGACCTCACGCTCGACGTGCGCTGGACGTTCGCCGACCAGCCGCATCGCGTGTCCGAGTTTGCGGTCGTCTTCGACTGGCCATCGTTGCCGGCGGACCGCATCGCCACCGCGAAACGCGTCGCCGCGCTGTGCACCGTGCATGCGACGCTCACGCATTCGGCGACCATCAGCATCGTGCCGTCCGCCGAGGCTCGCGTCGCGCCCAAACCTGATAGCGCGCTCGAAGCCGCGATGCACGGCGACCCTGCGGCAGCGCCGGTCGCGACAACGACTGCTGGCGCCGCATGACGGTGTCCGTCGTGCGATTCACCGTCGCCGGCGCCGATGCGCCGAGCGCGTCGTTGGGGCGCGCGTACACCGTCGTGTTTGATGGCGACTGCAAGGTCTGCACGCGGCTGTCCGGCATCCTTCAGCGGTGGGACACCACGCACCAGTTGGAGGTCGCGTCGTCGCAACACCCGGGCATCATGGCGCGCTTCCCGTGGATTCCCGAGCGCGCGTACGCCGACGCACTCCAGCTCATCGCCGCCGACGGCACCACGTGGCAGGGCGCCGGCGCCATCGAGCAGTTGCTCGCGGTGCTTCCGCGCGGGCGATGGTTCGCCTGGATCTTCAAGGTGCCGTTCGTCCGCACGGTCGCGGACCGCTTCTACCGCTGGTTCGCGCGCAATCGCTACCGGCTCGGCTGCGGCTCGCACTGCCAGTCACGTCCGCTCGACGTGATGTGGGACGAAGCCGAGCGTTAAGCCGACCACGGATGTCGCGGGGTCTGTTTGCGCTGTCCGTGAGCACAGGCTGGGTGATCGCCGTTGCACGGAATGGTGCGTTGCGCGCCGAAAAAAGTCCCCGGCGCCCTTACGGGGCCGGGGACTCTTGCTCCTGTCGCTCTACCGCTTGCGACGACGGATCGTGACACCGATGCCAATGAGGCCGGTCGCCATGAGCGCCAACGAAGCCGGCTCCGGCGTGGCCGAGACGACGACGATGTCGTCGACGAAAAACGTTGGGGACTCCGACGAAATCCGCTGCTCGTCGATGTTGTAGTAGCCGAGCGTCTGGAGTGGCGCCGAGGTTTGGAGCCAGCCAACGTCGTCGTGTAGATGAGCGAGCCGCTCAGCCAGCCGTCCACGGTGATGTTCAAGGGAGTAACGAACGATGAGAAGTTCGCCGAGGCGACGCTGGCGGTTGCGGACTCGAAAACTCGCATGGCGTCGGCACGATGTGGCAAGCGACCGACGCAGGTGTGCGTCAGCGTATCACTTCTGGACTCGGGTGTTGCTTGGTCGACTCCTTTAGCAGGACCACGCCTCACCCCGCAGCGGCGATGGTCTCCGCATTCTCCGCGCGCTTGCGTTGCGTCGTGATCTCGGCCAGCCACGCAATCACGTGCGCCGCTTCTTCCTCACTGAGTGACGCGCGCTCATGCTCCACGCCGCGCGGTGCTTCGCCACCGCTGAGCCGGACGACGCTCTCCACGACGCGCGTCCACGTGTGGTCCTGAAGCCGGTCGCCAATCGTGCGCATGGCGATGAGGTCGATCACGTTCGCGGCGCGTTCGTAGACCTCCACCTGGAAGCGAATGTCCGTGCCAAGCTGCTCCGCGACGAAGCGCACCGCGCCGGCCAGCGGATGTCCGACCAGGGTGATCAGCGTGACGCGCCGCGCCTCGAGCCCGGTCACGCGGACCTGCACGTGCCCGCGCAGCGGAAGCGCAAGCGTGATCGTTTCGCCTTCCTGGATGGCGTCGTTCGACGCGGGCTCGGGACACGCTTCCACGAATACCGGCGTCACGTCGTTGAAACGCATGCAGAACACGGCGAACAGCGACTCCGGCGTGTACGTGCTGCCGGCGACGTCGGCCCAGAACCGCTTCCGCTTGAGCGGCCCGATCCCTTCCGTCGGCAGTTGTTCCGGCTGAAGATCCGCGAGCGCACGCAGACCCGTGTCCAGCGGAGTCGGCGTGATGCCCAGCACGCCGGTGAGGCCATTCGGCGTTCCGGGCGCAATCACGTTGCCTTCGCGCAGCATCTGGAACTGGTCGTCCGTGAACGAGACGTCCCACCCCACGAGCGATACGGCCTTGGCGCCGAGCGTCGCGATGAACTCGGGCAGCGCAATGCTGTGGATGTCGCGGCCCGTGATCGCGCTGAACCGCTCGAGCAGGTCGTTCTGCGACGTCAGTTCCGTGCCCGCCACGTCGAGCGCTTGCCCGCCGAGATCCGCGCGCTCAACCACGTCGGCGAGCGCACGCGCCACGTCCTCCCACCAGATGGGCTGAAAGGGTTGGTCGCCCGAGCCAACCTTCGGCACCACGTGCGTGGGACCGCGCACCAAGCGGAGCAGCATCGAGATCTGCTCGTCGCCGGGTCCATAGACATTGCCGGGCCGCACGATGGTCCACACGCCGTTGAATTTCCGCGCCGCCGCCTCGGCTTTCTGTTTCGAGACGTGGTAGTCCGACGTCCCGACCGGCGCACCGAGCGACGAGACGAGCACGAAGCGCGCGACGCCGGCGCGTTCCGCCTCGGCGATGATGTTCTTCGTTCCCTCGACGTTCACGCGCTCGAATGTCGTGTCGGGTGGTGATTCTTCGACGATCCCCGCGAGGTGCATCACCGCGTCGCAGCCGGTGGCCGCATAGCGAAGCGACGTCGCGTCGCTGATGTCGCCAACGTGTGGACTGACGCCGTGCGGCCATTGCGCTGCGTCGTCGCGCGCGTGCCGCGAGACGAGGACCACGCTGTGCTTGCGCCGCAGCAGCTCAGTCACCGTGCCCGTGCCGATGACGCCCGAACCACCCGTCACGAGAATTCTCATGACGGGTGTGAGAGGCAGGTCCGGTGCCATGTTGTCGTCCCAAGCGAAGCTGTCGTCCCGAGCGAAGTCGAGGGACCTGCTTTCCTTCGCGCAGCTGTCGTCCCGAGCGAAGTCGAGGGACCTGCTTTCCTTCGCGCAGCTGTCGTCCCGAGCGAAGTCGAGGGACCTGCTTTCCTTCGCGCAGTCGAGATCTCTCGCACAGAGAGCCGCGCGCGGTTTTTGAACACTGACAACGGCCGATCTGAAGCCGATGCACGCCGATCAAGCTCCGCGCGCATTCGCGCACCCGTTGCCTGGCACCAGTTCATTTGCGCTATCTTCTCGGGTCGCCAACCGTGGCGGTCCCTACCCGACAATTTCAATGCGTATCGAAACGCTCGCCGTTCGCGCCGGTCATTCCGTGGATCCCTCCACGGGTGCGGTCACCGCGCCCATTCACCTCTCCACGACGTTCGAGCGCGATACGGACGGCGGCTATCGCGCCGGCCACGTCTATGCACGGACCTCCAACCCGAACCGCGAGCAACTCGAGACCGCACTCGCGGCACTCGAGGGCGGAAGTGCCGCGCTCGCCTACGCGTCGGGATCGGCGGCGACGCTCGCGGTCTTTCAGGCGCTCGCCCCCGGCGACCACGTGCTCGCGCCAGACGACGCCTACTACGGCACCCTCCGCCAGCTCCGCGAGATCTTCGCCGGTTGGGGACTCCAGTGTGACGTGGTGGACATGACCAATCTCGACGAGGTCGAGCGCGCGCTTCGGCCAAACACGAAGCTCGTTTGGGTCGAGACGCCGTCCAACCCGCTCGTTCGCGTGGTGGACATTGCGCGCGTCGTCGAGCTCGCGCATTCCGCCGGCGCGCGCTGCGTCGTGGACAACACATGGGCGACGCCTGTGCTCCAACGCCCGCTCGGCTTCGGCGCCGACCTCACCATGCATTCCACCACAAAGTATCTCGGCGGTCACTGCGATCTGCTCGGCGGTGCGCTCGTCGCGCGCGCCGATGACGATTTCCTCGAGCGCCTGCGCCTCATCCAGAAGGTCGGCGGCGCGGTGCCCTCGCCATTCGACTGCTGGCTGTTGCTGCGTGGCATCCGCACGCTGCCGTGGCGCATGCGCGCCCACTGCGACAACGCCATGCACGTCGCGCGCTTCCTCGAGTCGCACGCCGCCATCGAGCGCGTTCACTATCCAGGCCTCGAGTCGCACGCCGGTCATGACATCGCCACGCGCCAGATGAGCGACTTCGGCGGCATGATGAGCATCCAGCTCCGCGGCGGCGAACGCGCGGCGCTCGAGCTCACCCACCGGCTCACGCTCTTCACCCGCGCTACCAGCCTCGGCGGCACCGAGTCGCTGATCGAGCACCGCGCGTCCGTCGAGGGACCAGGCACCCTCGCGCCGGCGAATCTCCTTCGCGTCTCCATCGGCCTCGAGCATCCCGATGACCTCATCGAGGATCTCGAACAGGCGCTCGCCACGAGCAACTAGCGTCCGCCGATGCCGCAAGAAAAAGCCGTGCTGCTGCTGTCCGGAGGCCTGGATTCGACGACCATGCTGGCGCTCGCCGTGCAGCAGGGCTTCGACGTCCACGCCATGACGTTTCGCTATGGGCAGCGCCACTCGTCCGAGATCGACGCGGCGCGGCGCGTGGCCCGTCATTTCGGCGTCACCGATCACGTCGTCGTCGACATCGATCTCCGCACCTTTGGCGGCTCGGCCCTCACCGCGGACATCGCGGTGCCCAAGGACCGCAGCGACGACGCGATTGCGCACGGAATTCCCATCACCTACGTGCCGGCGCGCAACACCATCTTCCTCTCGTTCTGCCTCGCGTGGGCTGAGGTGCTCAACGCGTCGGACATCTTCATCGGCGTCAATGCGCTCGACTATTCCGGGTACCCGGATTGTCGGCCGGAGTACGTGCACGCGTTCCAGGCGATGGCCAACCTGGCCACGCGAGGCGGCGTCGAGGGCACCACACCCATTCGCATCCAGACGCCGCTGCTCAGCCTCACCAAGCGCGAGATCGTCGAGCTGGGCGTTTCGCTTGGCGTCGACTATTCGATCACGCTCAGTTGCTACGACCCGTCGCCGGACGGGCTCGCGTGTGGGCATTGCGACGCCTGCCGCTTACGTCTCCGCGGGTTCAGCGAAGCCGGCGCGGCCGACCCGGCACTGTACGCTGGCGGGTGAGCGTATGCCGTATGTGGTGAAGGAGATTTTTTACACGCTGCAGGGAGAGGGTCAGAACGCGGGACGACCCGCCGTGTTCTGCCGCTTCAGTGGCTGCAATCTCTGGACTGGGCGCGAGCAGGATCGTCATAAGGCGGTTTGCCAGTTTTGCGACACCGATTTCGTCGGCATCGGACCAGACGGCGGCAAGTTCGCATCAGCGGGCGCGCTGGCCAGCGAAGTGCTCTCACGCTGGCCGTCCGCGCGTGACGGACGCGCCGAGGGCGGGCGTCCGCTGGTGGTGTGCACGGGTGGTGAGCCACTGCTCCAGCTCGACGAAGCCGCGGTCGACGCGTTTCACGCATGTGGCTTCGAGGTTGCCGTCGAGACGAACGGGACCCAGCCCGCCCCGTCGGGTCTCGACCACATCTGCGTGAGCCCCAAGGCGGACGCTCCGCTCGTGCTCACGCGCGGCCATGAGCTCAAGCTGGTCTATCCGCAGGCCCAGGCGGACGCGCAGCCAGAACGCTTTTCGTCGCTCGACTTCGACGAGTTCTTCCTCCAGCCGCTCGATGGCCCGACTTTGGCAGACAGCCGCGCCAACACCGCGGCGGCGCTCGCCTATTGCCTTGCGCACCCGAAATGGCGTCTCAGCATCCAGACGCACAAGCTCCTTGGTATCCGGTAAGTGTTTACAGGTACGCATGTTACGCAATCGCTGCCGAATCGGCATGGCTCGTGGTCACATCGGCTGTTGACCTCGCCGCGGGGTGGCCATACCATCTCCACTCCCGCCCGCTGTACCCCTGGATCAGCCTTGCATGCCCGCTTCCGCCACGACATCGTTGCGTCACCTCGTGTTGCGATCCCTCGCGGGATGCGCACTCGTGGTCGTTTGCGCATCGGCGGCGGACGGCCAGGAGGCTCCGGCGGCGCCCAAGCCGTTCGAGGCATTGAGCAGGTCGGTGCATTCCATCCGCGACTCGCTCGTCACCATCGCTCGCGCGCAGGTCGGCACCAAGTACCTGTCGGGCGGGCAGACGCCGGATCGCGGCTTCGACTGCAGTGGCCTCGTTCGCTATGTCATGGCGGCACTCGAGGTACAGATGCCGCGCACGGCCCGCCAGCAGGCGACATCGGGGCTCGCGGTAACGCGGGACACCAACCGCCTGCGGCCCGGCGACCTGCTCACGTTCAGCAAGGACAAGCGCAACGTGAGTCACATCGGCATCTACGTTGGCAACGGCAGGTACGTGCACGCGAGCAGCGTTGCCGGCCAGGTGATCGAGAGCGACATCGAGCGGCCGAAGTCGAGCCTCGTGCGCAAGTGGAGCGGCGTCCGCCGCCTGCTCGGCACTCAGTCAGATTCCGTCAAGGCCCAGAAGAAAGTCTAGGCGCTCGGCGCACGGCGAAAAAAGCGCTTGTCGTCCAGAGCGAAGTCGAGTGACCTGCTTTTTTCTGGGTTCTTCCGGGAAATGCTGCGCGAATCTTCAGAAAGAACCACGTGGCGTCGCGAAACGACCGAACGGCATGGGGTCTGGAATTTGGACGGATGCAACGGACGCCGCCGGGTTTGAACCCAGACGGCGAACATTGAGAACGCTGATACGACGCAAACTGAAAGTCGCGAACAACGCAGTCCAGCGACGTCTGCGTGCGCACTATCTGCGTCTTGCAGCGTTCGCCGTCTGGGTTGTCACAGTCTCGAAACGGCGCAGGCACTCCTTGATCGCCTCGCGGCGGTGCGTTCGGCTCGACCGAGCAGCTCCGAGATGGCGTCAACCGTCGATGCGACTGTGGCCGTGGTGAGCGAGCTCCCGGACAGATCCGCTGACGCTGTTGTGATTCGGCGGCGCATGGCGATACCACACGATGTTATCCTTCTCGCTGACGGAAAGGCGAGCGAGGCAACGATGGGCGCGGGCATCGCCGCATTGTTTGCGGTGCGGGTATCGATGGGCGATACTCCGCTTCAAGATGCCCGGCTGGTAGTGCACGGCGGCAAAGCTCCGAAGCATTGGAAAGACAAGCCGCAAAGTGCGCGCGCTACGGCGGACGTTGCCTTTCTCAAAGCGACCAATCCGCGTCAGATCATGGGAATCGGCGTCGTACGGGCAATCGATATTCCCTTGGTCGCTACGGCCGGGAAAACCAAAACGAGCCGGATGCCGAGCCTTACACGATAGGCGAGAATGGAAATACGCTTGGCCCGATCTTGCGCCTTTTGCGGCGAGGCAGTCGAGCGTGAATCTGCTGACGCTGTTTCGCTGTCCGTGACGATGGCTAAGAATCGCGTAGCCTCCTTTGGCGCGCACGAGTCGTGCTTGGGGGCCGCGATGCAGCCACTGAGTCGTTTAGCTCTTGACCCACCCAGTTCCCCTTCATCGAGCTAAGCTAGCACGGCTTGGAGCCGGCCATCGCCTGCCTTCTACGGAAGCAGCGTGGCGAATGGTATCGTGGAAGTCCTCTAGCATATCCGCGTCATCCAACGGCGGTGCTATGGCATTCGCGATGAGGCTATCTCCACTTGAAGATCCTGACCTCGCCCTTCCGCCCCCTGCCGCAGTCTCACATGGCCTGAAATTCAACCACACGATGCCGCGAAGAGCCCTTTGTTCTTCACGGCGCCGCAGTCAGCACCCCAACCGAGTCCACGCGCGCACGCCTTGTCCCGAAGTCCAGACGGCCGAGCGAGTCCATCAGCGCCGCGGCGCGATGGGTCGAGTCGCGTAGCAGGACGCCAGGTGCCACCTGCACGGTAGACGCGAGTGTCGACGACACCACACGGCCGCTCGCGTCGATGGACGCACAGAGCACGGCACCGCGGTTCTGCGGCTCCTTGAGCGAGAACGGTCCATACGTGAGCAGGTTGCCAAGTGAATACGCGATCAGCGCGCCGCGCTCGCGCCATTCCACGGCGCGGAGCACATGCGGACCGTGGCCGATCACCAGCGCCGCTCCGCCGCGCACGGCGGCGTCGGCGAAGCCGACCGGATTTCCGCGGTCGAACTTGTTGAGGAAGATCTCCGTCGCATCGCGCGTGCGCTGCGCACCGGCGCCCTCGGCACCAAGGTGCATCGTGACGATGACGACGGGAAATCGCGACGAGGCACGTGATACGTGTCGGTACACGGCTGCGGTGTCGCGCGCATCCGGCGAATCGGACGAGGTATAGAATCCGAGCACGCCGATCGTGTCGCCAGCGGGTGTGGGCACTGGGGTAGCGATGGTGTCGTACCCGGTGACGAGCACCCCCGCGCGCGACAGCAGGTCCACGGTGACGGCTTGCCCCTCTGGCCCCGCATCGCGCGAGTGATTGTTCGCCACGTTGCCGACGACCGCCTTGCCAGGCGCGACGTCGCGCAGCGCGCTCGCGCTGGATGACGGCGAGCGAAACGCGTAGCAATTGGTCGAGCGCGCACCGCACTTCGATGGCGCCGCGCCTTCCCCGATGGCGGACTCCACGTTGAGCAGCACGATGTCCGCACCCTCCACCAGCGGACGCAATGGCGCGATGAGCTCGGAGGGACGGTCGCTGCGGCCGAACTGCGTGCGCATGCGCGCCGTGGCCATGCGCGCCCACGCACGATCGAGATTGGTGCCGAGTGTGACGTCGCCACCAGCGCAGACGCGGACGGGGGACGCCAGCTCGCGCGTGGCGAGCGTGTCCGTGCGCGCGCCGGGCCGCGCGGCGCGCGCGAGCGTGCGGGTGGGCGTCCGAGGTGGGCGAACGGCGGCGCTCGTGCTGTCGATGACGCGAGCCGGCGCGGGCCTCGGCGCGGCCGAGCGCGGTGGTTCCGGTGCGCGCGTCGTCGTGGTTGGCGCAGGCGCCGCAGGGATCGGTGCGGGCGCGGGCGTTGGGGTTCGCGCCGGTGACGCGCATGCAGCGAGCGCCAGGTATGCGCTCGCGACGCGGCGACATCCACGTCCACGTGGTGCTGCTTCAATGCTCATGCGCCGAAGGTTGAGTCGCGACGCACGCTGCGTCAATTTGCCGGCCGCTCGACTGACGATCATCTCGGCGCAGATCTTCCCTCGTGAGCGCGACACCCGCGTAGCTTTCGACCCGGTAGCGCGCGACCCACATCACGAGGACGTCTCATGCAACGAAACCCCGATGCCGGTGCGAGCCGGATCGCGGTGGTCAGCAACATTGCCGAGCTGCACGCCTTTACGAACCGGCGAGAGTTTCTTCGCCTGCTGGCTGTTGGCGGCGCGCTCGTGCTCCTGCCGCCATTCGTCACGGGTTGCCAGGATGGCGACAACACGGGCGGCATCACCGCTCCTGGCTCCGGCGCGACCGTCACCATCGACTTCACGAGAGGCGACATCGCCGTGCTCCAGTTCGCCTACGCACTCGAACAGCTCGAGGCGGACTTCTACACGCAGGTGATCTCGAGCTTCGACGCGTCGAATCTCACTGCGGCAGACAAGCTCGTGCTCGGCGACATCCGCAACCACGAGATCATCCACCGCGAGTTCCTGAAGGCGGCCCTCGCGACGAACGCGTCGTTTACGCTCACGCCTCTCTATCCGGGGCTCAATTTCGCCGATCGCACGGCGGTCCTCACCGCGGCGCGCACCTTCGAGGATCTTGGCGTCGCGGCGTACAACGGCGCCGCGCAGTACTTCACCGACGCCAACAACCTGCTCGTGGCCGGCAAGATCGCGTCGGTGGAGGCGCGGCATGCGTCCGCGATCCGAGATCTCATCAGCCCGCTTTCGGGCGCGTTCGCGCCCACCGCGTTCGACGACGCGTTCAGCCCGGGCAAGGTGGTCAATACGGCGCAGGGAAACATCGTCGACAGGCTCGCCCTGACCGGCAGCCTCGCCTCGTTCATTCAGGGACCCAACGGCAATGGATGATCCCACGTCCCTCCCAATTGCTCCGGACATTCTCGACACGCTCGACGCTCGTGCCGCCGAGATCGCCGAGGGTTCCGCCGTGAGCACACCGGTTGCCGCGCTGCTCGCACTTGGCTCCGTTCCCATTGCGCTCGGCGCGCTGGCGCGCGACGTCTACGGCCAGGCACCAGCGGACGTAACCGACGTGCTCCAGTTCGCGCTGCTGCTCGAGTATCTGGAGGCGGACTTCTACGCGCGCGGCATCGCGGCAGCGGGGCTGATTCCCGCGGCAGACCGGCCGATCTTCACGACGATCGCCGGACACGAGAGCGCACACGTCGCTGCGCTCCTGGCGTTGCTACAGGGCAAGGGTGCGACGCCCGCGGCGAAACCCGCCTTCGACTTCACGGCCAAGGGCGCTGTGCCTGGCTTCGCATTCCTGCCGACGCAGTACGGCACGTTCCAGGTGCTCGCGCAGGCGTTCGAGGACACCGGCGTGCGCGCATACAAGGGACAGGTGGGTCGCTTGATCAACGACAAGTCGGCGCTCACCGCCGTGATGACGATCCACTCGGTGGAGGCGCGGCACGCGGCCATGGTGCGCCGGCTGCGCGGCAAGAAAGGGTGGATCTCCAACAACAGCCGGGATGACCTGCCGGCCTTCACGCAGGGCATCTACGACGGCGAGGAGAACACGACGCACGGCAGCGTCAACGTCGCGAGCCTGCCGGGCATCGTTGGCGGCTCCGCCGCCATCACTGAGGCCTTCGACGAGCCGCTCACGAAGGTGCAGGTGATGGCGATCGTCACGCCATTCCTCGTGTAGCGGCGGCCCGATCGAATCAGTACGCGATGACGTTCACGCGACCGTTGGTCTCCGACCGGTAGCAGGCTTGCGCGTTGCGGGCTGGCGCGTTGCCCATTGCCTGCCCGCGCGCGCCCGCCTGAATCGCGGCGATGCCAGGCGGTGCTGGAATGCGGCCCAGTGCGTCGCGGGCCCACGGGTCCGGCGGCGTTTGACTGCGCGGAGGAGCACATGCGCGGAGCACGCGCTCGTAGCCGTTGCCGAAGTTCACCAACACGGAGCCGTCTGACAGTCCGAGATACGGCGCGCCGTTCACGACGTAGCCCTCGGGTGTGTAGTAGTAGACCGGCTGCACCACGTGCACAGGTGCTGGCTGCGGCGGCGGAGTCGGCGTGGCCGCGTAGCCCACGCGAGGACGCGCCGCAGGCGTGGGCGCCGGCGCCGCGGCCGGGGGCGGCGTGCTTGCGCGGCGCTCCTGCGCCTCGAGTGACGACGCGCATACCAACGCGGCCATTGCGGTGACTACGATGGAACGCATCAGCGGATTCCTCGAGGTGAGTCGTACGGTTGGATGTCGTGCACCGAAGCGAGTGCGTTCCGTGTCTCTAGCTGTACCGCTCGCGGTGAGGTCGGTTCCCTCTGGGACGTGCGTAGGTGAAGCGCGAGGGTGGAGGCGTCTGAATCTCTGAAATGCAAGCGGTCGGCGTTCTTGAACTACCACAAGAGGCGGATCTGAAGCCGACAACTGCCGCAGTATCGGCGGCGGTTGTCTCTGTTCAAACCGGCTCTCTTGTCGTCCTTCAAGAATCTGACACCACTTCCCCTCGCACCAGTCGCGACGCCGGTCGCCAACCACAGAGTCACGGCGACCGCACGATCTGCCCCCGAATCTCTCCATCCGGCCACGCGGCCGTATGGAGATTGACGTACGCGCGCCCCGTCTCGAAGAGTGTGCGCAGCGAATCGCCGGAGATGGTCAGCGTGTTGAACGTCACCGGCGCGCCGAGGTCGATCGTTCCCGTCGCTACCGTACCTGACTGCGCGGAGATCGCGAAGGGCACAACGACCGGCCCGATGACGTTGCCGGCACCGATGTGGATGTGGCCGGCGGTGAGCGGCGTCGTGAAGCCGCTCGCCGTCACGACAAACGTCGCGACGCGCCCGCTCACCGTCACCAGCGCCGAGCCCGTGGCGGGGCTGCGCGTCTGCACCGGACGCTCGCTCGCGCCAGACAGCGTGGCCGCGTACCGCGCGTCCTGCGTCGACGTGCTGCCATCAGCGCCGCACGCGAGCAGCCCAACGAGCGCCGCGCTCACCCATTGATGGCGAAAGCGCGCGGACATGTGCTGCCCGCGCGCTGTTCGACTCATCGCCAGCAACCTACTGCTTGATGATCTGGCCGCGGATCTCACCGCCGCCGAACAGCGTCGTGTGGATGTTCGTATACGCGCTGCCGGTGTTCAGCAGCGTCCTCAGGGAATCGCCACTGATCGTGGACGCACCCGTCGTGATGGGCTGCGTGAGGTCGATCGTGCCGGACGTGACGGTTCCACTCGCAACCGACGCAGTGACGAACCCGACGAGCACGCCACCGAATGTGGTTGCGGCGCCCACATGAATGTGTGACGCGGTCGCTGGCCCAGTCAGTCCGTTCACCACAACGCTGAACGTGAGGAGGTTGCCGGTCAGTACGTAGGTCGCCGTGCCGGTGGCGGTACTGGCGTTCGGCGCGGGGCGCTCGTTGGCGCCGTTGAGCGTCGAGATGTACGTGGTGCTCTGCACCGGCGTGGTCCCAGTGCTATCGCTGCCACAGGCGCTGCCGGCCACGGCCGACACGACGATGAGGGTGCCGAGAATGGTACGACTGATCATGCGTCGATCTCCGCAGTCACGCAGGTGAGTTTACGTGTGAATCCTGAACTCGTGACCGACCCCCACCACGATGGCTCGCGTCACATGCATCTGCATCTATTGCACATGCCACGAAAGAAAGATCCGGCGGCCTGTTGTTCAGGCCGCCGGACCTTTTTTGGCGCAAGGTGTTAGTTGCGCGGTACTGAAATATTGTCGCCGCCCACCGTGATGACGAAATCATCGCGACGGTTCTTGGCGTACGCCTCCTCGGTCGTGCCCTGGTCCACCGGGCGTTCCTCGCCATAGCTCACGACTTCGAAGCGCGCATTGTCGATGCCCTGAGCCACGAGATACCGGCGCGCCGCGTTCGCGCGACGGAGGCCAAGCGCCATGTTGTACTCGTTCGTGCCGCGCACATCGGTGTTGCCTTCGATGCGGATGCGCATGGACGGGTTCGCGCGCAGCAACGCCAGCTTGCTGTCGAGCGCCGCCTTGGCGTCGTCACGGATCTCCGACTTGTCGAAGTCGAAGTAGATCGGCGCGTTGAGCATCGAGCGCGCATCCGCCAGCGCACGGGCCGCTGCATCTCGCTCGGCCTGAAGACGACGTGCCGCTGCGTCGATCGAGTCCTGACGCAGGCGATTCGCGCGGTCGATGGAGTCCTGACGCGCACGGGCCGCGTCGGCGGCGCGGGTGTCCACGACCGGAGGCGCTGGCTGGATCGGCTGCGGCGCAACGACCACCGGACGATCCATACCGAGCATCAGGCTCAGTCCGGCACGCGCCTGGATGTTGCTCATGTACGCCGCCTGATCGTTGCGCCCGGGAAAACCGGGGAACTTGAACGTCATGCTCTGCGGATTCGGTGCGTACATGCCCGACACGTCGAAGCGAAGTCCGAGCGAGTTCGAGAGCATCGCGCGAAGACCGATGTCAGGCGAGATGATGAAGTCGGAGTGACCATCGACACGATCTCCACCGGCACCAAGGCTGAGGATGACGGCGTTCCCCTGCATGCGACCATAGGGGATGTTGTAGTTCAGGCGCCCGATGTAGTAGTTGATCTGCGCCTTGGTCGTGCGATTCGGCTCGGGATCGGCCTGCGAGTACGACGCGTCGGCTTCGAGCTCCCAGCGTGGTCCCAGGAAAATTCCGACACGGCCGCCGGCGCCGCCGCCGATCCGCTTGGTGCGCATTGCCTCATCGAGGCGGTCGAGTTGCAGGAACCCACCGAGTTCGACGGTCCCGGCGCGCTGCGCCTGGGCCGCCTGCACGGGCTGAATGAGGGAAAGCCCGACGAGTGCGGGCGCGATGAAACGTCGAATGTTCACGTTCTCTCTCTCCACTTGCTAGTTCATTTGGAACCGCGATGATCGCTTTGACCTCGCGCGGCCGTAGGCCGAATGGATGTCTTCACATCGCACCATTGGTGCCACACTCGACAATACGGTGCATGGAATACATCCAGCTCACACCACCGCGTCAAGGCAGACGCGGCCGCGAGAATTGACTCAGATGTTTTGTGTTGGGGCTAAGGTCCCGGGCGCGTGCTCCCGCCGTCGACGACAAACTTCCAACTCCCGTCGCGCTGTCGCTTCCAGACCGTGAGGTACTTCGAGTAGCGGACGATCGCTGGAGCGTCTTCCCGCGTCTCGGTGAAGACCGCGTTTCCCACCGTGTATCCGAGGTCCCCGCTCTTCGACGCCTCGCCCTCCACCGGATGCCAGACCAGTGAGCTTCGGTCGCTCCCCGCGCCGAATGATCCAGTGATCGCGAGCGGGCCCGTGATGAACTCTCCCGGCGGAGAGAACATCTGCGCGTCGGGCGCCGCGTACCGGCCAAACGCCGCGCCAGTCCCGACCTTGCTTGCTGCGCGAGAGAACTCCTCGTCGGCAATCCGTAGCTCGTCCACCGCCCCGCGACGGCGCGTCATCGGAACGTCCGCGAGAACGGAATCCCTCACCTCCGCCGGAAGCGACAACGTCGTTGGCGGTGCGCCGTACATCTCGGCGTATGCGGCGATGCGCCAGCCGGGAATCTCCTTTCGCCAATAGGCGATGTACCGGTCCACGCGAATGGTGGGCGCACCGGCCGTGCCGTGACTGTAGATCGCGTAACCGTAGGTGTATCCGTGCTCCCGGTCCAGGCTCACGTCGGCGCGCACGGGTTGCCAGCGAACCGCCGTCGTTGCACCGAGTGACTCTGCCGCCGCAATGGTTCGCGCGGCTGAACGGCTGCGCAGGATCGGAAGCCCGCCGCGCAGGTAGACGACGTCAAGCGCAAACGGGCTTGTGAGCCCAGAGGCGTAGCCCAACCGCGCTACCGAGTCCGCCCGTCCGATATCCGCCTGGAGCAGCTCGTCGTGCGCCGCCTCGGCGTCGGACGGCGGCGCAAGCAGTGATGCGCTGGCGAACGACGACCCCGGCTGGCCAGTGCGGCAAGCCAACGGCGCGACCATCGTGAAGACCACCGCCCATGCCCGTACGCGCATGCTCCCCTGTTCACATGGAACCAAGGCAGTCCGGCAAACCTCCGTTCACTCTAACCCGTGCCGCCTGCATTCCGCCACACCGACCCGCTCAGCCCGCCTCCCGGAACGACCCCGCCCGCGCCGGTGTAGCTTTGGGGCACCACCGGCCGACGCTCATCGTGGCGTCGCGGTCCGCTCGGTCGTCATTCGACCGAAAGCTCCTTGATCATGCATACTCCACGCGGTCGCATTCAGCGGCCGCGCATTCCCGCCGTCGTGACGACACCTCGAAAACGCTCCACCCGTCGCCGTGGGCGCGGCACCGCCGCCGCCCAGTTGACGTCCACCTCCACGAGCCGCACCGCCTACGCCGAAACCAAGCGGTGGCTCATCCATGAGCACGGGGCCGTGTGCGCCTACTGCGGCCGCCGCGCTACTGCCACGACCATCACGCTCGATCACGTCGCGCCGCGGCGCGGCCAGAGCGCGTATGATCGTCGCGACAATCTCGTACTGGCCTGCGCCGACTGCAACGGTGCCAAGGCCGACATGCCGATCCTCGCCTTCCTCCTCAGGAAGCGCGAGCGGGCCTCCATGCTGCGCCGGTATGGTGCGCACCTGAGCCCGATGCTCGTCGATCTCGTCAGAGCCCTCGCGCCGGATGGCGACGTGGCGCCACGCGTCAAGGAGTCGTTCGACGACCTCTTCACCGACGACGAATCGCCGTACCATGAATCGCCCTATCGCGACTAGCGTTTGCGGTCACCGACGGTCGAAGTAGAACGACTCCACGAACCACCGCCGCACGCGTTGCATGTCGGTCGCAGCGGCCGCGGTGAGCGGCGCGACGTCCGCCCCCGTGAACCGCAGGATCAGCAGCGCCTTGAGACGGACCAGCGCCTCGATTGCCGGCAGGTTCTGTGCGCGAGCCTCACGCGCGAACGACCGGATGGCCTCGCGCACGAGCTCTCCCGAGCCGTCGTCGAGGTCGAGCGCGGGGCTCGAGGCGCTGGTGCTCCGCTTCACCCCTGGCCGACCGGTACGCGGAATGGCGCGACGCTCCACACCCGGATAGCGCGCCGGCCTCGCGAGGCGCGCGGAGGCGCAGAGCTGCTCCAGGTCCCGCGCCGTTGCCGTCTCCCACGACGCGGGAAAGGGCGCGAGCCGGCGCTTCTGACTCGCACTCACGAACGAGAGCCAGCCCTTTTCGAGGCCCGGAGACACGCCTCGCGGCGCCTCTGACGCGCGATGCACCTCGAACACTTCCCACTCGATTCCAGCGGAGTCCTCGAATGTCCGCGCGGCCATCTCTGCCTCCCGGGCTTTGGTCTCACACCAGCGTCATCCGTGCCACCGCGTCTCGCTGAGAACGGGGAACGGGGAACGGGGAACTGGGAACGGGGAACTGGCAACTGGGAACTGGGAGCGGCGAGCGGCGAGCGGCGAACGGCGAACGGCGAACGGCGAACGGCGAACGCTGCGGCAATCGAGATGTGACCGCCCGTCACACGCCATCGCGGTTCGCCGATCTCCGTTCTCCGTTCTCAATTCTCCGTCCTCGGTTCTCCGTTCTCCGTTCTCCGCGCGACGGAGGTCAATCGATGGGCTTGAGCCCCGCGATGATCCGTTCCCGTTGCGGCTCCAGGAAAGGCGGCAGCACCACCTTTTCGCCCAGCGTCGCTTCATCCTCGTCCACGCCGAAGCCGGGGCCGTCGGACGCGATCTCGAACAGGATCCCCGCTGGCTCGCGGAAGTAGAGGCTCCGAAACCAGAAGCGATCCACTTCGCCGCTGTTGGGAATGCCGAGCGTGCGCAGCCGCTCCGCCCACGCCTCGTAGTCGGCGTCTGGTGTGCGGAACGCCACGTGATGCACTCCGCCCGCTCCCTGCCCCGCGCGCACGAGCGTCGGTTGCACCGCGACGTGCAACTCAGCGCCGGCCCCGCCTGCACCCATCTCGTACACATGCACGACATGCGACGCGTTGTCCGGATGCGGATACTCGCGCACGGGGCGCATGTTGAGCGCCTTCTGGAGAATGGCGTCCGTGCCACCGAGGTCAGGCACGCTCAGCTGGATCGGCCCGAGTCCACGCACCTGCTGCGGCGCTGGCACCGGGCTCTTCGCCCACGGGAACGACTCCCCAGCTCCGCCATCGTCCACGAGCGTGAGCCGCTGGCCCTCGGGGTCCTCGAAGTCGAGCGAGAGACGGCCGTCCCGCTCGACCAGGTCGCCCGCGGGTACGCGGTACTCGCGCAGCCGCGACCGCCACCACGCCAACGTCTCGGCGCCGGCGACGCGGAGGTGCGTGCGCGAAATGGAGTTCGTGCCGCGGCGCTCGCCCTGCATCGGCCAGTCAAAGAACGTCAGGTCGGTACCCGGTGATCCCTTGGCATCGGCATAGAAGAGGTGATAGGCGCTGACGTCATCCTGGTTGACGCTGCGCTTCACGAGGCGCATGCCGAGCGCGCGCGTGTAGAAGTGGTGGTTCTCGCGTATCCGTGCCGAGATCGCCGTGAGGTGGTGAATGCCGATGAGGTCCATTTGGAGTATCTGGTGGAGCGAAGCGATGAGAACTGCGTTTGCCGTGGAGCGGCCAACGCCAAACGCCTTCATCCTACATCTCGATCCGGTGAATCCGTCCTAACAGCACCGTGTACGACAGCGCACCGACCACTCCGGCCAGCGAGACGTACGCCAACACCCACTCGAACGAGCCCGTCGCGCGAATGATGAAGCCGATGAGGATCGGCGTCACGATGCCCGAGAGATGGCCCGTGAAGTTGATGATCCCACCCGTCACGCCGATCAGCTTTCGTGGCGCCACCTCGGCGATGATCGACCACGAGTTCGACGACACGCCCTGCGCGAAGAATGCGAAGGTCAGAATTGCGAGACCCAGCGTGTTGCTCGCCGTATAGTTCACGAGGACGATGCTCGTCGCGCCGAGGAAGCCGGTCACGATCGGGATCTTGCGCGCTGCGGAGATGCCGACGCCGCGGCGGAGCAGCCAGTCCGACCACGTGCCGCCGAGCATGACGCCGATGCTCGCCGCGATGTAGGGCAGCGACGTTGCAACGCCGGCATTCAGTGCCGTCATGCCGCGCTCCTTCACCAGGTATGTCGGGAACCATGTCAGCAGGAAATAGAGCGACGACATGATCGCGAACTTTCCCGCGCTGAGCGCCCACACCTGCCGCTCGCGGAGCAGCCGTGCGATCTGCTCTCGCGTGACCCGCTCCTTGGTTGGCGCCTCCGTGATCGCGCCGCCCGCGGTGATCATGTCGAACTCGGCGCTGTTCACGCGCGGGCTCTGCAGCGGATCGCGATAGACGGCATACCACGTGATCGCGCTCAGGATGCCGGCGATGCCCGTGACCCAGAACACCGAGCGCCATCCGAAGCTGCTCGCCAGCCAGAACAGCACCGGCGAGAGCAGCGCCGAGCCGACGTACTGGCCCATCGCGTACGTGCTCGTGGCCCTGCCGCGCTCGCGCTGGGGAAACCACGTCGTCACCACGCGGTTGTTCACCGGAAACGCCGGCGCCTCAGCCACGCCCACCGCGAACCGCAAGCCGAACAACGCCGTGAAGCCACTCACCAGCCCAAGTCCGAGCGTGGCCGCAGACCACGCGAACTGCGCTGCGGCATACACGATCCGTGATCCGAACCGGTCCACCAGCCAGCCGCCCGGCAGGTTGGCGACCGCGTAGCTCCACGCGAACGCGGAAAAGAGCAGTCCCATCTGCACCGGACCAAGCCCCAGCTCCTTCGAGAGGAAGGGCGCGACGATCGAAAGGTTCGACCTGTCGACATAGTTGATGGTCGTCGCCAGGAAGACCAGCGCGAGCATCCGATACCGAACCGTCGTTGGCTTCACCGCGGCTGCCGTCGTCATCAGTGAATCTCCGGCTCAGTGCCCGCGTGGGTTCCGTGAGGCGTCTCGAGAAAATCGAAGTCGCAGCCGAGGTCCGCCTGCTGGATGTGCCGCGAGTAGAGGAGTCCGAACCCGCGATCGAACTTTGGCTGCGGCGCGATCCACGCTGCGCTGCGCGCCGCGAGCTCTTCGTCACTTACGAGGAGCGACAGCGTGCGTGCATGGACGTCGAGCTGAATGAGGTCGCCGTCGCGCACCAGCGCGAGCGGCCCGCCCACGAACGCCTCCGGCGTCACGTGCAGCACGCACGCGCCATAGCTCGTTCCGCTCATGCGCGCGTCGGAAATGCGGACCATGTCGCGAATACCCAGCGCGAGCAATTTCTGCGGTATTGGAAGCTGGCCCCATTCCGGCATGCCTGGGCCGCCGAGCGGACCGGCATTCTGCAGCACGAGCACCGACGCGGCGTCCACGTCGAGCGCCGGGTCGTCGATGCGGGCCGCCATGTCCGCGTAACTCGAGAAGACCACAGCGCGCCCGGTGTGCGCGAGCAACGCGGGATCGGCCGCCGGCGGCTTCATCACCGCGCCACGCGGCGCAAGGTTTCCGCGCAGCACCACCAGACCGTCCGACTCCACGAGTGGCGCCGCACGACTGCGGATGACGTCGGCGTTGAAGACCTTCGCGCCGGCGATGTTCTCCGCGAGCGTCGCTCCGTTCACGTTCAACGTGCTGCCGTCGATCAGGTCGCCGAGCTGCACGAGCAGTGCGCGCAATCCGCCGGCGTAGTAGAAGTCTTCCATCAGGTACTGTCCGGCCGGCCTGATGTTCGCCAGCACGGGCGTGCGCCGCGCAATCGTGTCGAATCGATCGAGATCGAGCGTCAGTCCGGCGCGACGCGCCATCGCGATCAGGTGCACCACCGCATTGCTCGATCCCGACAGCGCAAGCACCGTGGTCACTGCGTTGTCGAACGACGCGTCGGTCAGCACCTCGCTTGGCGTGAAGTCCTCCCACACCATGTCGACGATCCGCTTGCCCGTGAGCGTGGCCATCTGCGCGTGCCGTGAATCGGGCGCGGGGATCGACGAGAACCCAGGCAGTGTCAGGCCGAGCACTTCGGCGGCGCTCGTCATCGTGGAGGCGGTGCCCATCGTCATGCAGTGACCGGCCGAGCGGGCGATGCCGTTCTCGATTCCGGTCCACTCTTCCTGCGTGATGTTTCCGCAGCGCAGTTCGGCCCAGTACTTCCACGTGTCCGAGCCGCTGCCGAGCACGACGCCGTTCCAGTCGCCGCGGAGCATCGGGCCGGCGGGCATGAAGATGGTGGGTAAGTTCATCGAGATGGCGCCCATGATCAGCGCCGGCGTCGTCTTGTCACACCCGCCCATGAGGACGCACCCGTCGGCGGGATAGGAGCGGAGAATCTCCTCCGTCTCCATCGCGAGCAGGTTGCGATACAGCATCGTCGTGGGCTTCTGGAACGTTTCGGCGAGCGTCATGGCCGGGAGCTCCACCGGGAAGCCGCCCGCCTGCCAGATGCCGCGCTTCACCTCCTCCACGCGCTGCTTGAAGTGGCTATGGCAGGGGTTGATGTCGCTCCAGGTGTTGACGATCGCGATCACCGGCTTGCCGCGATAGTCGGACGCCACGTAGCCCATCTGCGCGGTGCGCGACCGGTGCCCGAACGACCTGAGGTCGTTGACGCCGTACCAGCGGTGGCTGCGCAGCTCCTCCGGGGTCTTGCGGCGACGCTCCGTCACGCGACCGCGAGCTGCGCGTCGTGCTGCCGCAGTGCGACAGCGGCCTCGCAGACCGTCTCCAGCTGCGCGGCCGGAAGATGCGACAGCATGGGGAGCATCGGGCCCATGTCCGCAATGCCGGCGAGCGTGACCGCATCGTGCAGCGTGCGGATGGGACTGAACGCATCGCGGCAGTCCTCGAGCGGGATGAACGCCGCGCGTTCCGCCTGTGCCTCGTCCCAACGGCCCGCCTTCAACAGGTGCAACATCCGCATCGAGCTGCGCGGCGCGACGCACACGGACCCCGACGTGAACGCCTGGAGGCCGAAGTCGCGAAAATGCACGATGGCGGGACGCTCGCCGATGCCACTCACGATGAGCCGCGAGTCCACGACGTCGAGCAGGGCGCGGAGGAACGGGTCGTTCGACGGATCGCTGCGGACGGTGCCGTACTTCACCGCGCTGAGGAGTCCTTCCCTCGCCAGCGTGCCGACCATCGCTGGCTCGATGTACCCATCCGACTTGATGTACAGCACAACCGGCTTGCCGAGTCGCTCGGCGAAGTGGCGAACGCCTGTGAAAATGCCATCCTGCGTCGCCGGGAAGCCGAGTGGCAGGAGCATCGCGGTAGGGAAGCGCCGCGTTCGCAGGATGTCGGCCTGGTCCAGCATCTTGCCGAAGTCGGGGCCGACGGAGGGAATGATCCATGTGTCGCTGCCCGCCAGCTCCTCGAGCATATCGAGCACCGCTGGATACTCGGTGACGCTGATGTTGTAGACGTTGGCGTTGCCGCCGTACATCAGCGTCGAGACGCCGCCGTCCTCGAGGTAGCGAACCATCGCGCGGTTCGCGTCGACGTTGAGCGTCAGGTCAGTGTGCCGCGCCAGCGGGGGTACGGCAATCACCGACGCAGCGAGGTCGGACGGCGTGACTGGTGTGATCTTCACGGCTGAGGAGTGAGGGGCGAAATGAGAAGCAGGTCCCTCGGTCGCGCTGCGCGCTCCGGTCGGGACGACAAAGTGTCGGTCGTGTGGAGCGCGTCTGTCGGGACGACAGGCGTTGCGCGACTGCCCACGGCGCGTGGCGAGGACAGAATGGAGAAGATCGGGGCATCGCGCGAGGGGTACGACGCGGGTTCGAGCGCTACCAGAACGGCGTCGTGTTCCACTTCAGCGTGAGCCACGACGTATCCGTGCACGGACCCATTGGCCACGCGAGACAGCGCGTCTTGTACGGCCGTTGCGTCAAGGTGCCGACCAGGTACGCCGCCTGGAAGGCGATGAGCATGGCCGGCAGCGCCCAGCGCGCCGAGCGTCCCGATCCGTACACGCGCCAGACGAGCTTCCAGCCCGTGAGGACGAGCGCCGACTCGATGAGCAGCTCGAGTTGCTGGAAGTGCTCGACGTTCAGGCCGACGGTATTCCCCGCCCACAACGGCTTGTCGCCCGAGATCATGTCGAGCATCACGTGCGTCGCCACGAGGGCCGCAACGACAATCCCCGCCGTCCGGTCGCGGCGAACGGCCCACGTGAGTGCGCCCGCCAGCAGCGCCAGCGCGAGACTCCATGGCAGCGCGTGCGAATACAGGTTGGTCAGGCGCCAGTGCAGTCCAACCGCTGCAAGCACTTCCCGCCACAAGTCGGGCGCAAAGGAGGCGCCGAGCAGCAGTGCGATGGGGAGGCGCGGCCACGCGCGCTTCGCGCAGAGTGCGACGCCGATGTGCCCGATGATCATGCGGAAAGCTAGCCGCTCGGTGACACGTTTCGCGGGCTGTCGTATGTTGAGTGACCCATGTCCTCCACGTCGATGAAGAACCTCGGTCTCCGCCTGTGCGTCGGGCTCGTGCTCTCCGTGAGCGCACGCGGCGCCGCTGGCGCACAGCGAGTGCCGGACACGGCGTTGCATTCGACGACGCGCAAAGGAGCATCTACCGCTACACGCGCCGGTCGGGCCTGTCGCTGCATCCCATCTTCGACGGTCGCAATGCGCGCGAGCGCATCGACTCACTCGTCGCGTTCACCGGTTCGGCATTCTGGTTGCCGCGGGGCGGCGCGCCACTGCTCGTCATTCCGCCGTCGTCGCGCGTGCTGATGCCGCGCGTTGCATGGCAGTTCAGCGATTCCACCGCGAGCATCGACGCCATCGGCATGCTCCAGGGCGCGGCGCTGCAACTCGGTCGCGGACGCATCGTCGCCGCCGCCGAAGCGGCGATGGTCTCCGCGCAGCGCGCGGGGCCACAGGGAGCCGGACGCATGGGGTTTCAACGAGCCCACGGCTCCACAGAACGCGCAGTTCGTGCTGAACGTGCTGCACTGGTTGTCGGGCGCCCTGCCGGCGCGCACCTCCTCACCTTCGTCACCGCTATGAGACACCTCGCACGCGTGCTCGCGCTTGCCGCTGCACTTCCCGTTGGTGCAGAGGGCCAGGTCAATCGTCCGTTCGGAGACCTTCGGAGCCAGGCCGCCGAGCAGCAGCGGTGGCTCGATGCGCGCATGAAGTCGGTGCTTCCGGCGCTGATGAAGAAGCATGGCGTCGACATGTGGGTCGTCCCGATGCGCGAGTACAACGAAGATCCCGTCTTCTCGTCGATGGTCTCCGCGACCACGTTCGCAGCGCGGCGGCGGACGATCTACCTGTTCTACGACCCGTGCGCCTTCATCCGCGGCGACTGCGCGAAGCCATTCGAGCGGCTCGCGCTGGGTGGGACGTCGCAGGGTGGTGTGTTCACCGCCATTCGCTCGACGAAGGCGCCGTCGGGGCCGGCGGGCGGCGCGGTGCAACGACAGGCCGAACTGTGGGGCGACGAGCAGTGGCAGGTGTTGAAGACGGAGATCGAGAAGCGGAATCCACGAGGCATCGCCATCAACGTGTCCACCGTGTTCGCCTTCAACGACGGGCTGTCGGCCGGCGAGTTGGAGGGCATGCGCAAGGCGCTGGGCCCGAAGTGGTCCGCGCGCTTCAGGCATGCAGACGATCTTGCGCTGGAGTTCATCGCGTCGCGCCTCCCCGAGGAAGCGGTGCGTTACCGCGATCTCCAGAAGGTCGTGTGGGGCATCATCGACACGGCATTCTCGAACGTGGTGATCACGCCCGGTGTCACGCGCACTGCGGACGTCGTATGGTGGATGCGCCAGAAGGTGAATGATCTCGGACTCGGCACGTGGTTCCAGCCGTCCGTGTCGGTGCAGCGGAAGGGCGCGACGGACGCGACGCTCGGGGGGGATCCCATCATCCAGAAGGGCGACGTGCTGCACTGCGACTTCGGCATCACGGCGTTGCGGCTGAACACGGACACGCAGCACATGGGGTACGTCCTTGCCGACGGCGAGACGGAGGTGCCAGCGGGGCTGCGACTGGCGTTGGCGAATTCCAACCGCCTGCAGGACATCGTGATGAGCGAGATCCGGCCCGGGCGCACCGGCAACGAGATCCTCAAGTCATCGCGCGCGAAGGCCGCGGCGGAGGGCATCAACGGGACGATCTACACACATCCCATCGGCATGCACGGGCATGGGGCCGGTCCGCTCATCGGGCTCTGGGACTACCAGGACGGGGTTCCGGGCCGCGGCGACGCGAAGGTCATCGCGAACATGTGGTTCTCCATCGAACTCCAGGCGACGACGAGGGTGGCGGAGTGGAACGGGCAGGCGGTGCGATCAGCGCAGGAGGAAGACGCGGTGATCGGTGCGGACGGCGCCATCCGGTGGGCGTTGGCGCGGCAGACGCAGTACCGCCTCGTGCGGCCGGCGGTGCGGATGGTTCCGTAGCCGTCTCAGCCGACAATGAAGAGCCCGGCGTCACCAAGTGACGCCGGGCTCTTCCATAGCCCCTCCTGGGGTCGAACCAGGACTCTTCTGCTCCAGAGGCAGACGTGTTGCCAGTTACACCAAGGGGCTGCAAACCGCCACGCAAAACTTGCCGCGGGCTGGACCTTTGCAACGTAGCCGCGGTAGGAAGCTCCTTCAACCCCTATTCCGCTCACAGGAGCCTCCCTGCCCGGTTTCTCGCCTTCCGCGCCGCGCTCAACGGCGACTCGCCGGCTCGCAAGGCTGTTCGTCGCGATGCTGCTGCTCGTCGTGTCCTGTCGGGAGAGCGTCCTGGGGTTCGGGACCGGCGCCCGCGCACGCACCGGCGCGGACCAACTCTTCGGGGCGCTCGCGGACCGCTTCGTCGAGGTGGTGCGCACCCCGCGGTACGAGCATTCGAAGCGCGCCATCACACGCGGCGCGTTGTCGCCATCGCGCGCATTCGACGATACGCTCGCGTGGACGGGATCATCCGGCGCTGTCCGCCTCGTCGAGGCCATCGGGTCGAACGTGGACGGGAAGTACGTCATCGACGCGCGCCGCGGCGCGAATGCGCCCGTCAAGCTGGCAGACTCGCGCCACATCACCACGCTGAGCCGGCTCTCCCCCGATCAATACCGATGGGACACGTCGGTCGAGTTCGCGCTGGGGAGCGTCGGCGCGAAGGACGTTGCGTTGGTCATCGCGCGGTTGATCTCGGCGGCGGAGGGGCTCGGCGAGCGCGAAGCACGCGCGAACATCCTCGCAAGCGCTCCGCGCACCGCCGCGGTGCTGGGCTCGGTGTTCACGATCGACACGCTGCACCCAACGTCGCTGCCGGACGGCTCCACCGCCGTCACCCTCGGCATCTCGCTGCATTCCGAGAATCTCAAGCCGCGATTCCCCGCGTTTGCGGAGTACGTGCACCGCTACATCGATCCCGCGCGATTCCGATTCCTGTTGTTCGACCGCGCGGGCGCTCCCTACCTCGACGCGCAGGCGAAGGACCGCTTCCTCACCATCCGGCTGCGCACCGCCGGCGGCCATCTCGTGCCGCTGATGGGTGCGCCGAAGCCAATGCCGGACACGTTGTTGATGCTCGCCGACTTCGCCATGAAGGTGAAGATCTTCACGGTGGGATTCCACGATCTCCCGATCGAGTTCATCAATTCGGCCAGGGGCGACGACGAGCGCATGTGGACCTTCACGGCGAAGCAGGAGCCGAAGTGGGATCTCCCCTTCGCGGCGGCGCGACTGCTGCGCACGCCGTTGCGTTCCCTGTTCGCCGGTGAGGGGGCGCTCTTTCGCATTGGCGTGCGGGATGGGGGCGCCGATCATCCGACGATGCTGGCGCGCCAGGCGCGGTTGAACGTTCACGAGAGCGCCATCCTGCGCTTCCTCAACTCGCTGTCGAGCACGGCGATGAACGATTTTGGCGCGCGGGTGGAGCTGGAGCAGGGCCAGTGGTTCCGCCAGCTCTTTCTCGCGATGCGCGACGACGCACGCGGCGTGCTGACGCCCTGAGGAGCACCAATCAAAACGCCGCGATCCCCGTGGGGTCGCGGCGTCTCTTCTTTCGGACTGGCCAAAAGAACTTGCCACGCGCGCCGTCATTGGAACTCTCCGTCCTACCGAACGGCGGCGGGCAAAACATCAGGTTGGCGATAAAGATGCCAACGCTTCTAAGCAACGATGGAGCTGAGGGGGATCGAACCCCTGACCTCGCCGTTGCGAACGGCGCGCTCTCCCAGCTGAGCTACAGCCCCGCAGTGTCGCGGCCCGTAGCGGTCTCCCGCAACGAACTTTGGGCATACCAGACAGGAACGGCCCCGCAACCGTGCGGGGCCGCCGTCACATCGGTAAATGTAACCAGGCATCCCCCACTGTCAACAAGACGACAGTGCGCGCGCGACGTCACGCGCGCGGGAACGTCCGCCGAGCGCCACTCGTTCATCCGGCATGCATACGTCGCACCCCTTGGGCTCTCCCTTCGTGAGAGACCAACTGTCGCTTCGCTCGGTTCTGCTCAACGAAAAACGCTTACAGCCTGACGGCGATTACATCCTGTACTGGATGCAATCCACGCAGCGACTGGCGGACAATTGGGCGCTGCGCCTCGCGACCGTCGAGGCTGACCGGATCGGCAAGCCGCTGCTCATTCATCACGGCCTCGACCCGCATTACACCTACGCGTCAGCGCGCTTCCACACGTTCATGCTGCAGGGCGCGCAGGAGATGGCGCAGCATGCGGCAACGCTCGGACTCACCTATCGCTTCTACTTGCGGCGGCATCGACGCGATGATGACCGCGTGGTGGACCGGCTCGCGAAACGCGCGGCGATCGTCATCACGGACCAATTCCCCACCGCGGGAGTCGCCGAACGCTCTGCGCGCCTGGCGGAGCGGGT